>JBFIYQ010000373.1:0-1636 GCA_041605275.1 Gammaproteobacteria bacterium | reverse complement strand
TCCGGCACGCACTCTGCGTGCTGCTGCTTTGCTTCGCGATCGGCGCCACGGGACCGTCCGCACGCGCGGCGCAGCAGCCGCAAATCAGCATCATCATCGACGACATGGGATACGCGCGAGAATCAGGCCTCGAGGCCGTGGCCCTGCCCGGCCCGGTGGCTTACGCCTTTCTGCCGCATACGCCCTACGCGATCGAGCTCGCCGAACTGGCGCATGAAAACAACAAAGAGGTGCTGTTGCACTTACCCATGCAGTCACACTCCGGAGATCGGCTCGGCCCGGGCGCGGTAACCGCAGCCATGGGTCGGGTCGACCTGATGCGCGTAGTGAGCGCCGATCTTCGCTCGATCCCCCACGTTTCCGGCGTCAGCAATCACATGGGAAGCCTGCTCACGCCGCGGCGGGACGCCATGGGATGGCTCATGGACCTATTACGGGTGCGCGGGAACCTGTTTTTCGTTGACAGCCGCACCACCCCGATGAGCACGGCGCTGGAGGTGGCCCAGCAGCGCCGCGTGCCGAGCACCTGGCGAGACGTGTTCCTGGACAACGACGTCGATGAAGTCAACATCACCCGCGCCTTTGAGCGTCTGTTGCGCATCGCGCGACGCCGCGGCACGGCGCTGGCAATCGGCCACCCAAACGAACAAACCCTCGCAGTGCTCGCCGCCATGATTCCGCGCCTTGATGCTTACGGCGTTCGTCTGGTTCCGGTGGCGGCGCTGATTCGTGCCCGCAGATGGGATCGTCCGCCGTTTCCCGCAGCCACGCGCTTCCGTGCTTCCAGTGGTATCGAAGACAGGATGGACTATCGTCGGGTGTATTTCCCCGGCGACCCCAGTCAGTCGTGGTCGTTTGGAAGGGCCGCCAGCACCAGATAGACGCCGAGAGCCCCGAGCACCCAGGTCAACAGCGGCGCTCCGGCGATCATTCTCGGCGAGTACCCGTCTAGGCCGAGCAGCGCCGTGGCGCTCAAGATGAGCGCGGCGCCCACTACTGCCAGCACGGTGCGCTGATTGGCTCGCCTGATTTCGCGTCGAACGCTTTCGATTTCTTTTGACCTCATCTCCACTCGCAGCTTCCCGTCGCGCGCTTGACGTAAAACCTCGAAAGCGATCCCCGGCAGCGCGGGCAGCGTTTCGCCCCAGCGTGGCGCGTGCTTTTTAAGCTCTCGGATCAGCGCCCGCGCGCCGAGCTGATCCCGCATCCATTCTTCCAGGAATGGCTTGGCGGTTTCCCACAGGTCCAGCTCCGGATAAAGCTCGCGCCCGAGCCCCTCAATATTCAGCAGGGTTTTCTGCAACAACACCAGCTGAGGCTGCACTTCCATGTTGAAGCGGCGCGCCGTCTGGAAAAGCCGCATCAGCAGGTTGCCGAAGGAGATCTCTTTCAAAGGCCGTTCGAATATCGGCTCGCATACGCTGCGAATCGCGGCTTCGAACTCGTTGATTCGGGTGCCCGGCGGAACCCATTCGGAAAGCACGTGAAGCTCGGCAACCCGATAGTAATCTCGGTTGAAAAAGGCGAGAAAATTTTCCGCCAGGTAATGTCGATCTTCCGGTGTCAGGCTCCCCATGATGCCAAAATCCACGGCGATGTAAGTAGGGCGATCGGGGTTGTCCCTGGACACAAAAAT
>JBFIYQ010000372.1:0-1644 GCA_041605275.1 Gammaproteobacteria bacterium | reverse complement strand
GGTCGTGAGCCACATGTGCGACGCGCTGGCCGTGATGCAGCACGGCGTGGTGGTGGAAACCCTGAACGTCGGGCAGATGCGCACCGATACCCCGGAGCATCCCTATACCAAGCAGCTGGTGCGGGCGAGCCGGGGCTACGACCGGGCGGCGGTGGAAACGCTGGCAGAGTTCGAGGCTTGAGTAGAGCCGGGTGACGATGGGATGAGTGGAGTTACAAATCCCCGGCACCATCAAAGGCGGCCGCTGACAGCCGGTGCAGGCGGAAGCGGCATAATCGGAACAGAGCGATTCGGAACTCGCTGAAGGATACGCGTGAAACTGATAGTCGCCACCGGGGACTACGCCCACACCCGCACGCTCGCGGAGGCAAGCGGCGCAACCGGCGATCTAGACATCAACTGGCAGCCGGGCCGGCCGGAGACCGTTTTCAGCCGAGCGCTGAGCGAAGAGGCGCCTTTCGACGTAGCGGAGATGTCGCTGGCCACGACCTGGGCGCTGGCCGCGGCAAAGGACCCGCGATTTGTCGCCATCCCGGTGTTTCCCTCGCGCATGTACCGGCTGTCGGCGTTTTACGTGCGACCCGGTATCGATCGCCCGGAGCAGCTGGCCGGCGGGCGCATCGGCGTGGTGCGCTACGGGCAGACCGCCGCCGTGTGGGGCCGCGCGCTGCTGGCGGAACGTTTTGGTATCGAGATTTCGGAAATGGCCTGGTGGGTCGCCGAGCGGCAGAGCTTCGAGCCCGAGGGCGTTGAGCTGAACGAGGCCGGGAGCGTGACAGGGCTCCAGGACAGGCTCGCCGACGGGCGTCTCGACTGCTTGTTTTCCACCTCGGTGCCGGAGGTGTTCCGAACGGGCAGGGCGAAGCGGCTTTTTCCTGATTGGCCGGACAAGGAGCGGGCCCTCTTCGAGCAGTCCGGGTTCCTGCCCATCATGCACACGGTACTGGTCCGCCGGAGTTTGGTGGACGCGCGACCGGAGCTTCCCGAGATCCTGGTTAATTGCTTTGATGAAGCCCGACGCGCGGCGCTGGCGTGGCTCGGAGATACCGACGCCAGCGTCCTCCCTGTGCCGCTGCACCACGGCTGGGTGGAGACACAATCCCGCGGCGGGGCACGCGACGCCTTCGAAAGCGGGCTCGAGCAAAACCGGGCGGTGCTGGATGCCTTCGCGTCGCATATGCATGCCCAGGGACTCACGGCGCGGCGGATTGCCCCGGGCGAAGTCTTTTACTCCGGCACCTAATCGCACAGTTAAGACCTATCGCGTAGTCTTCGCCGCGCAACAGATCTTCACCCGCGGGTGGCGAGGGACGTACACTCGGAGAATTGCTCACCCTGCGCAAGACGCAACCGAGCGTAAACATTCAAGGGAAGGTTACAGTCAATGAATGACGCCATGACCGTAGAAATCGTCGAAGAGGCCCAGGAATTCACCCGGACCGAGGCATTTGTCGGCCGGCACCTGCTGCTCGACGTGCAGACGTCCACGCCCCGGGGCATCAACGAGACCACCACCGTCTACAACATGCTCGAGGGGCTCTCCAAGGCCATTGACATGACCCTGGTCTATCCGCCTCTGGTCGCTAAATTTCCTTTTGCTGCCAATGAGTTGTCGCGCTTTGTTCAATCATTACACGAGGAAGG
>JBFIYQ010000371.1:0-1646 GCA_041605275.1 Gammaproteobacteria bacterium | reverse complement strand
TGGGCAACCTGCCCTACAACATCTCCACCCCGATCCTGTTTCACCTGGTGGACGCCGGGTCCGCCATACGGGACATGCATCTGATGCTGCAAAAGGAGGTGGTGGAACGCATGGCGGCTACACCCGGCGGCCGCGACTACGGGCGTCTAAGCGTCATGGTCCAGTTTCGCTGCCAGGTGGACGTGCTGTTTTTCGTCGGGCCGGGGGCTTTCCGCCCGCCTCCGAAGGTCCACTCCGCCGTGGTGCGGCTGATCCCGCTGGCTGCGCCACCGGTCCCGGTGTCGGACGTTCGCAATCTGAAGCGGGTGGTGTCGCTGGCCTTCGGCATGCGCCGCAAAACGCTGCGCAATTCTTTGAAGTCCGTTCTCAGTGCCGCCCAGATAGAGGCCGCCGGCGTGAACCCGGGCGCCCGCCCGGAGACCCTGGATCTTGCCGCATTCGCGGCTTTGGCCAACCGGATGGGCTAGCTTCCAGCAGCCGGCTTGTGCACAAAATCTGTGGATAAGATTGTGGAAATATTGGGACCAAAGGTCTTTTCAGCGTGCCATGCAGCCTCGCGGTTCAGATCGGTCAGAATTTAGCCAGCGACCAGAACTTCTCAGTTTAATCATCGGGTTACAGAGAAATTGTAGTTCTACAGATTGTTTCTGTCAGACAAAATGTCTCACCCGACAGACCCGTCCGGCGCGGTGTGTATAAACTCATTCTTCCTCCGCTTAGACGCAATATCTGAGCCGGCGCTGAAGGAGTTTCGGCAGCACGTTGAATTGTCCGGAATTTTCTTTCCGGCTTCCTTCGTCACCGAAGCGAGCGGCGCAGGGCCTCGAGCACCGGCGCCGTTTCGGGACGCACGCCGCGCCAGATGAAGAACGACTCGGCGGCCTGCTCCACCAGCATGCCCAATCCGTCCGCGGCCAAACGGGCGCCTACGGAACGTCCCCAGCGCACGAAGGCCGTTGCATTTGCCCCGTACATCAGATCGTAGACAACCCCATCGCCGGCCAGCGCGGAATCGGGCACCGGCGGCACCCCGCCGCTCACTTCCGCCGAGGTGGCGTTGATCACCAGATCGAAGGCGCCGCCTTCCAGCGCGTCCAAGCCCGTGCTTCGAAGCGTTCCCTGATCGCTGAACGCTTCGCACAGCGCCACGGCGCGGGACACGGTGCGGTTGGCCACCACCAGCTCTGACGGACCCTCGTCCAGCAGCGGTCCGAGCACCCCGCGGGCGGCGCCCCCGGCGCCGATGAGCAGGACCCGGTGGCAACGGATTTCGATCCCCATGTTGGCAATCAGATCCCGCACCAACCCCACACCATCAGTGTTGTCACCGCGCACGCGCTCTTCATCGAAACTCAAGGTGTTGACCGCGCCGGCCCGCCTCGCCCGGTCGGAAACGACTTGCGATGCGGCAAAAGCCTCCTGCTTGAACGGCAGCGTGACGTTGAGCCCCCGCCCCCCGCCGGCGCGGAAGGCTCCCACCGCCTCCGCGAAGCCGCCCGGCTCGACGTGGATGGCTTCGTAGACGAGATCCTGCGAGGTCTGGGCGGCGAAC
The DNA here is from genome assembly GCA_041605275.1 of Gammaproteobacteria bacterium. Lineage (GTDB taxonomy): Bacteria > Pseudomonadota > Gammaproteobacteria > HK1 > HK1 > CAMYJH01. Next base: position 94 of record JBFIYQ010000371.1, on the reverse strand, counting down.
CTCGCGTGGATGAAGGGAGATTTGCTGTGGGCGACGGGGTGGCCCATGACCCCGTAGCGGTCGGTCATGATTCGGTCTTCGCGTGTGCGCCCGG
>JBFIYQ010000370.1:0-1652 GCA_041605275.1 Gammaproteobacteria bacterium | reverse complement strand
GGCTGAAGCCATGGCCATCTTCGCGCCCAACATCAACGTCTATCGCCGCTTCAAACCGGATCAGTTCGTTCCGGTGACCACGGACTGGGGTGAAAACAATCGATCCGTCGCATTTCGCTTGCCCGTCCACGACGGTGACAGCCGCCGCCTGGAGCACCGCGTCGCCGGCGCCGAGGCCAATCCCTATCTGGTCATGGCGGCCGTTTTAGCGGGCGTTCACTACGGCTTGAGCAACAAGCTGGATCCGGGCGCGAAGCACTCGGGAAATGCCGGCGCCGAGGTCGATTCACTGCTTCCGCTGACGCCATGGGATGCCATTCGCGCCATGGAAAACGCGAAAGTTCTGCCGAATTATTTTGGCGCCGATTACCCGAAGATTTATGCCCAGGTGAAGCGGGCGGAATTCGACGCCTTCATGGACGAAACCTTTGCCCGAGAATTCGAATGGTATCTTTGAGGAATTCGCGACTTATTACCTTTGAGCAAAATCCCAGTGGTGTTTCTAGCCGACAAAAACCACATCGTGATAGTGCGCTTTGCATAATCGACTTTTCATAAGACCGGCCCTATAGTCCTGCTCGGCCCTGAACGCTGCTGGAAATCCATCCCGTGACCCACCGTACCCATAACCGCCCCACCGCAGAGTGGCAACGCCTGGACACGGCGCACCACCTGCATCCGTTCACCGATTACAAGGCTCTGGCCAAGAAAGGCAGCCGCATCATTACCCGGGCCGAAGGGGTGTACGTGTGGGATTCGGAGGGTAACAAGTTGCTGGACGGAATGGCGGGTCTGTGGTGCGTGAACCTAGGCTACGGCCGAAAGGAACTCATCGAAGCCGGCTGCCGCCAGCTCGCATCCCTGCCTTTTTATAACAACTTCTTTCAGACCACTCACCCGCCCGCGGTGGAGCTTTCGGCCCTGCTGGCCGAAGTTGCCCCGAAGAACCTTAATCACGTTTTTTTCACCAACTCCGGTTCCGAGGCCAACGACACCGTCGTGCGCATGGTGCGGCGCTACTGGGATCTCATGGGCAAGCCCTGGCGCCACACCATCATCAGCCGAAAGAACGCCTATCACGGCAGCACGATGGCGGGCGCAAGCCTCAGCGGTATGGCTCCCATGCATGCCCAGGGCGGCCTGCCCATTCCGGGCATCGAGCACATCGAGCAGCCCTACTGGTACAAGCTGGGGGGCGGTTTGTCTCCGGACGAGTTTGGGCGCAAGGCGGCCGGCTGGCTGGAGCAGAAGATCAAACAGGTCGGACCGGACAACGTCGCCGCCTTCATCGGCGAGCCGGTTCAGGGGGCGGGTGGGGTCATCGTACCGCCTAAAACCTACTGGCCGGAGATTTCCCGTATCTGCGAGAAATACGGCATCCTGCTGGTGGTGGACGAAGTCATAACCGGATTCGGCCGCACCGGAGAATGGTTCGGCAGCGACTATTACGGGCTCAAGCCCGATCTCATGCCCATAGCCAAGGGACTTTCATCGGGCTATCTGCCTATTGGCGGCGTCATGGTGAACGACCGAGTGGTCGACGTGATGGTGGACAAGGGTGGAGAGTTCTTCCACGGCTACACCTACTCCGGACACCCGGTGGCCGCCGCGGTGGCGGCGGAGAACATACGCCTGCTCCGTGACGAAGGTAT
>JBFIYQ010000369.1:0-1686 GCA_041605275.1 Gammaproteobacteria bacterium | reverse complement strand
GTGGTGAATTTTATTCAGAAACGCATCGTCAAGCGCCTCAGCACAAAATTGCAATAGACCGCGAACCCGTGGGACGACGCGTTTTTGGGATCACTCGACCGGCCGCTCACCGTGCTCATCTGGATCGTCGGTCTCGCATTCGCTGTCAAAATAATTCAGGACGCGCAACCCGCGGCGATATTCGAGGCAGTCTGGCCGATACGCGACGTGGGAGTCATCGCCTGCATCGCCTGGTTTCTGACCCGTTTCATCCGCAGGGCGGAGAACAACATCGCGGAGAAAAAGGAAGCAGAGGGGGAAAGCTACGATCGCACCACCCTCGATGCGATCGGAAAGCTGCTTCGGCTTTCCGTCATCATCACCGCCGCGCTGGTGGCGCTGCAGACGCTGGGCTACAGCGTCTCCGGCGTGCTGGCCTTCGGCGGCATTGGCGGCCTGGCGGTCGGTCTTGCGGCGCGCGAGCTGCTGGCGAATTTTTTCGGCGGTCTGATGGTTTATATGGACCGGCCCTTCGCCGTGGGCGACTGGGTGCGCTCGCCCGATCGGGACATCGAAGGCACGGTGGAAAAGATCGGCTGGCGCCTGACGGTGATTCGCACCTTCGACAGCCGACCGCTTTACATACCCAACGCCACCTTCACCAGCATCGCGGTGCAGAACCCCTCACGCATGCACAACCGGCGGATCTACGAAACCATCGGCGTTCGCTATGACGACGCGTCCAAGGTGGCCGACATCGTGAAAGAGGTCAAAGAGATGGTGGAGAATCATCCGGAGATCGACAAGGACAAGACGCTGATGGTGAATTTCAACGCTTTCGGCGCATCCTCGCTGGATTTCTTCGTCTACTGCATGACCAAAACCACGGTGTGGGCCGAGTATCACGCGGTGAAGCAGGACGTGCTTTTCAAGATCATGGAGATAATCGACCGCCATGGTGCGGAGATCGCGTTCCCCACTCGGACGATTCACGTGCCGGAGGGGATACCGCTGCCGGAGAAGCTGGAGGCCGAGGCGGCCTGAAGGAATCCGTATCTCGTGGGTGGAATTTCGGTAGCCTGACTTATGGAATGGTGGGCAGGCCCGCTCCTACAGCGGAATTTCCTTAGCTTTTTGTGACGTGTCGTCCTCGGGCACGTTCATGCGCTCCATCAGGTAGCAGAGACAATCCTGCCGCACGATGCGCGCGTCGGTGCTGATGAGCGCCGGCATCACCGGCACCGAATTTATCAGGCTGCCCTCAGCCACGGTAAAGTAACGCGCCGATAAGTCCTGCTCGCCGAAACCGGTGACGCGAAGCGGCATGCCTTTCCCCGGCGCCACATGACCGAAATGGGTGCCGGCAGGCAGCTCGTTGAAGTTGAGCTGGTCTAAGTCCGGCAGAAGATTGAGATCTGATCCGCTGCCGAAGCCGAAGGTGACTTCCTCGGGGATTTTCACTATCGCGGCGGTGTGAAACAGATCGATATCTCCAGGATGCAGGTGCACCTCGTCCAGGCCGTCTCGCGTCAGCGCGTCCTCGAGATAAGCCAGCGCGTGCTCCACGCCGCCGGGCCGATGGGGCATTCCGCACTCGATGACGACGGCCGGACAGAACTCGGCAAACGCCCGGGTCGAAACCGTCGGCGGCTTATCCCCGAAGACGACGAAGTGGCCGAAGCGGCTGGCAAGCGCCAGGTGCGAAGG
>JBFIYQ010000368.1:0-1687 GCA_041605275.1 Gammaproteobacteria bacterium | reverse complement strand
GGGTTAGCTTCGACGGTTGCCCCGGCTTCAAAGGGCCAGTCCCTCAGCCGGTCTCGATGAGTTGCCGGCCAGTCTAGAGGGGAGCCCGGTGAGGCGTCAAGAACCCACGTCACGGACAGGCATCGTCTGACCGTGGTGGTCTGCCTGTACGGGAGCGGAATGACGGGAGTTGTGCACTGGATTCCCGCTTCCGCGGGAATGGCGATTGAAAGGGTTCCCTCGTCGGCTTCCGCAAGGATGACGATGGAGAGAGTTTCCTCACCCACTTCTGCGGGAATGACGATGAAGAAGGAGTTTCCGGGCACGCCTTCTGCGGAAATGGCGGCGGCGCAGTTACTTTTTCCGGGGCTCCTAGCGGCCGGTGGCCAGGGAAGCAACGGCGACCGGGGTCGGCTTTCGCTTCGGGAGTCCCAGCCGCGGGTGGAGACGGCGGGACATCCAGGCGGCGGCGAACATGGCGATGCCGCCGGCGACGAACACCGCCGGCAGCTCGAAGGCTTTCAGCAGCGCGGAGAAGATCCCGGGGGGCAGGATCTCGGCGGCGTCGCGGTAGGTGGAATAGACCGTGGTCATCTCGGCACGGTCCCGGGGTTTTACCGCGAGCATGAAGGGCATGTTGCCGATGGCGTCCAGAGACACCATGGCCATGGCCGCACCCAGCAGCAGGCTGACCGCGATTACCGGGATCCCGGCAAACAGGGCCACCAGGAAGGTAAGGACGGCGGAGGCCAGGAACCCGTAAATCAGCAGCGCGCGGACGCCGATGCGGCGAAGCAACGCGCCCCAGACGGGCATGGCGAAGAGAAAACCCATGCCAATGGAGACGATCATTCCGCCGGCAAACTCACCGAGGCCGGACTGGACTGCGTAGATAGGCGCGTAGATGAAGAACAGCGACCACCATGCGTTGCGGAAAACCGCAATGAGCCAGGCCAGCGAAAGCCGCGGCTGGGTGAAGTAACGGCGGATGTTGTGCACCGGCCCCGGCGTTGGCCCCGCCGGTTGTGTGAGCGCCGGGCTCTCGTGGGCGCGCAGATGCCAGAAGTAAGCGAGCAGCATGAAGGCGCACAGCATGCTGGCGACGTAGGGCGCCAGCGGTGAAACGTGAAGTCCGAGGTAAACGCCCAGCGCAGGGCCCAGCGTCCAGGCGCCGGCGGAATAAAACACCCGCATGGGCTCGGAGTGTCCGAGATCGCGGCGCGCGATGGTGTCCATGATGTAGAGGTTCAGGCACACCGTCAGCGTCACCACCGCCAGCACCCGGATCATCATCCCGGCGATCTGAATGCCGAGTCCGTCCATGGCCAACAGCACCGGAGCGAAGGCCAGCAGCACCGCGCCGGCGCTGTAGACGAAACGGCGCGCGCTTTTTCGCACCAGCCAGGGTACGGCGAAGGTTCCGCAGAGGCTTACAAGGCTTACAAAAAAGAACACCAGGCTCACCGACCAGGCGTCGCCCAAAAGGGAAAAGATTTGCAGCGGGATGACGGTGGTGAGCAGCGCGCGGGCCAGGGACTCGAGGGCAAAAAGAATGGCGAAGGCCTCGGCGCCCGGCTTTCGGACCCTGTGGATCCAGACTGGATGGCGCACGTACATGGCGCCGCAACTCCATAAAAGCCCTGCTGTTCACAAGGCCAGGGAAATCTTGTCAATCCGCTCGAGTGTAGTCAGGCGCAAATAGGTATGG
>JBFIYQ010000367.1:0-1695 GCA_041605275.1 Gammaproteobacteria bacterium | reverse complement strand
GCCCCGGGCTTCGAGGATGGCGGCGATGGAGGCGGAGGCAATTCCCTTGCCCAAAGAGGACACGACACCGCCCGTGATAAAGATGAACTTGGCCATTTACACCTTATCGATGGGCCGGAAAATCCGGCTATCGGACGGGAGGACAACCTAACAAATTCGCCCTGGAACCACAATCGAGAAAATTTCGACTGTGTCGCATCTGCGAAAATTTCCTCATTTTTCAGACGCGGTGTCCGCGTACCCCGTGAGCTCCACGTAGCCGCGACCGCCGACCGCACCCGGACCCGACGTTCCTTTCACCTCAACCGCCCCCTCCCAATAGCGGAAAGAGCCGCGATGCTCCTGGTCGGCAATCGCCGGCGTGAGCTGGAGGTCGAGCCCTTGGCCGGGTACCTCGAGCCGCCACCCGGAGGGATAAATGCCGCCCGCGGGGCTCCGCCACAAGTCGACGACGCTTATGCGCACGTCTGAGGCTGCGAGCGTTTGGGCAATTCCCAGAACGTCCACCAACACTCCTGCACTGAATGGGTCGACGCCGCCCTCCTCGCGCCGCAGCTGGTAGTACATGAGATCTCGCCCATCATCGAGCTGCACCGCAAACCAGTCCCATCCGACCTGATTCGCGGCAAGCGCGCTGGTGCTCCATTCCCGGTCCAGCCAGGCAAAGCCCGAAACTCGCTGATCGATGCCATCCACCTGAACCGTGCCGGAAATGGGCAACCGGGTGAAGGAATAATAATAGGATGCATTTCCGGGCTCCGCGCTTTTCTGGCTCAAGCCTCGGTCCCCCTGAAGCACTAAGGGCTTTCCCTCCGAGACCAGTAGGTCGATCGCGGCGGCGCCGCTGTTCGCAGAGAGCCGAATTGGGAAGGTATTGGCCCCGGTAGATTCCATTGCCCAGTCATGCACCCATACTCGAAACGGCGTGGCCTGGGCACCGGCCAGGCCGACCGCTCCGCGCTCGAAGCGTTCGTCGGTGTGGAACTCGCCGTTCTCGATGTCGCTCAAGGCAAAGTGAACCATATAGATCTGGCGTGTGAACCAGGCGGAAGTGCTTTTGCGCGTCGCCTCGGGCGATAGGGCAAACCGGAAGAAGGTGAGCTGAAGGCCAAAGCGCCGGCCGCCCGCGCTGGAGACGTTGGCGGTCACGTACCACCATTCGCTACGGAAATCGAGATGCGGCCCATGGTCTTGGGGAAAGTCGAAGGGCCGTATGCGCTCCGCGCGGGCGAAGCCGGAGGAGTCAGGCGAGAGAATGTCTGTGAGCTTGAAGGTGGGGGACGCTTCTGCCTCATCGGGGACATTCTGCGCGCGCCAATCACCGCGAAAAAAGACCAGGCCGATGACCAGCGCAATGAGCAGCAGCCACGGGGCAAGCGCCCATCGATCCTTCTCGTTTTTCTCTCTAGACCCGGTCATTTCACCTGATCGCGGATCAGCGCGTACAGCTTGCGGAAAGCCTTGGGCGGCTGCCCGCGATCCTGCTCCAGGCGCGCGGCTCGAATCAGCTGTCTCAAATGCTGGCGGTCCGTTTGCGGGTGGGCGTCGAGGAATTCCGACAGCGCCTGCTGGCCCTCGGACAGCAGCCGCTGGCGCCAGCGCTCGATGCGGTGGTGGCGCGCGGTCTCCTCGCGGCTACCGTGGCGCAGCCGCTCCAGCGCCTCGGCCACCGCTTTGGCGTCCTCGGTGCCCAAG
>JBFIYQ010000366.1:0-1704 GCA_041605275.1 Gammaproteobacteria bacterium | reverse complement strand
TCGTCCATCAGCTCGGCTTTTTCCAAATAGTCCTTGACCACCTTGGATCCCGGGGCGAGGCTGGTTTTGACCCAGGGCTTCACCTTGAGGCCGCGGTCGCTGGCGTTTCGCGCCAGCAGCGCCGCGCCGACCATGACCTGAGGGTTGGAGGTATTGGTACAGGAGGTGATCGCCGCGATCACCACGGCGCCGTCTTTGAGCTGGTAGGACTCTCCCTCCTGCTCCACCTTCTCGATGCCGTTGTGGTGAGCTTCCTCACCGCCCACCGCCGTACCGCCGCCCTCGTCGGCAAAACGCGCCGCTTCCTTGTCCTTGGAAGTGCGACCGCTGCGGTCGTCCTGCATGGCGTGCAGGTGCTCGCCGATGATTTGCTTGGCCTGGCTTAAGCCGATGCGGTCCTGGGGCCGTTTCGGACCCGCGAGGCTCGGCTCCACGTCCTTCAGGTTCAGCTCCAGCATGTCGGTGTATTCGGCGTCCTTGTCGCCCTTTTCGTGGAACAGCCCCTGGGCTTTGGCGTAGGACTCCACCAGCGCGATTTGATCCTTGGAGCGGCCGGTGAGCTCCAGATACCTAAGCGTCTCGCGGTCGATGGGAAAAATGCCGCAGGTGGCTCCGTACTCCGGCGCCATGTTGGCGATGGTGGCACGATCGGCTAGCGGCAGCTCGGAAAGGCCGCTGCCAAAGAATTCGACGAATTTGCCCACCACGCCGCGCTCGCGCAGCATCTGGGTGACGGTGAGCACCAGATCGGTGGCGGTGGCGCCTTCGGGCAGCTTGCCGGTCAGCTTGAAACCGACCACCTGGGGAATGAGCATGGTCACGGCCTGGCCGAGCATGGCGGCCTCCGCCTCGATGCCGCCCACGCCCCACCCGAGCACGCCCAGCCCGTTGATCATGGTGGTGTGGGAATCCGTGCCCACCAGGGTGTCGGGGTAGGCGCGCGTGACGCCGTTTCTCTTGCGGCCGAATACGACGCGCGCCAGGTGCTCCAGATTCACCTGATGGACGATGCCCGTACCCGGCGGAACCACCTTGAACTCGCGGAACGCTGTCTGGCCCCAGCGAAGGAAGGCGTAGCGCTCCTTGTTGCGGTCAAACTCGATCTGCGTGTTCAGATCCAGCGAGTCCTTGCGTCCAAAGCTGTCCACCTGAACCGAATGATCGATCACCAGCTCTACCGGTGACAGTGGATTGATCTTGGCCGGGTCTCCGCCGAGCGCGCGCATGGCGTCGCGCATCGCCGCCAGGTCCACGACGGCGGGAACGCCGGTAAAATCCTGCAGCAGCACTCGGGAGGGTGTGAACGCAATCTCCTGGGTCGGTTCTGCTTTTGGGTTCCAGCCGGCCAGCGCCTCGATGTCGTCCACGGTGACGTTCTTGCCGTCCTCATGCCGCAGAAGATTCTCCAAAAGAATCTTGAGCGAAAAGGGCAATTTGGACAGGTCGTGTTTCTTCGCCAGTGCGTCCAGGCGAAAAATCTCGAAATCCTGATTACCCACGGTCAGCTTGGAGCGCGCGTTGAAGGTATCGGTCATGACTCTACTCCGTGAATCTTATCTTTCTGCACAGGCGCATTATCGCCGATGGGGCGGGCGCGGGATAGGTGGTGCTTAGAGGGGCGAGCACCGGGGTCTGCGATCCGCGCACTGGAATCGTAACAAGTGACATGTGACATGTAACAAGTAAGAGTGGCCGCGGAGTCGG
>JBFIYQ010000365.1:0-1749 GCA_041605275.1 Gammaproteobacteria bacterium | reverse complement strand
GGAATGAAACTCAGACTGTGAAGGAGACAACAGCATGAACGCACTAAAAACCACACTTACCGCCCTCACTCTGCTCGCCTGCGGCGTCGTGTTCGCCACCGAGCCGGTCAACATCAACACCGCCGACGCGCAGGCGCTGGCGGAAGCAATCAACGGCGTGGGGCTAAAGCGCGCCGAAGCCATTGTCGAGTACCGCAAACAGAACGGACCGTTTGCGTCCGTGGATGAGCTGGTGCAGGTGCGCGGCGTGGGAGAAAAGTCGCTGGAAAAAAGCCGCGAGCGGCTCACCACCGGAGACGAGTGATCGCTTTCGAAAGCACGGCGGCCGGGGCGCGAGCTCCGGCCGTCTTCATCAGTAACACGTAACAAGTGACAGGTAACAAGCAAGAAAGGCTCCAGGTCTCTTCCATGTCACATGTCACGAGTCACATGTTACTTATTGACGCAATACTTCATGCTTGCTTAAGCCTTTCCCGCAACGCTTCCAGCCTTTCCACGCTCCCCACGTCCCACCACTCGCCGCGAAAATGCTCGGCGGTTGCGCGGTCGTCGGATGCCGCCTCGCGCAGCAGCGGGGCCAGGGGAAAGCGGCCGGGTGGCCGGTGCTCAAACAGCTCCGGACGATAGACGCCGATGCCCGAAAAGGTGAACCGGTCGTCACCTTCGTTACGCAGCCGTCCGTTGTCGATGGCGAAGTCGCCGTCGGAGTTGTGCGGCGGGTTGTCCACCAGCACCAGGTGCGCGAGACCTTGCGGATCTTCCGGTAACCCGGCGAAAGGGAAATCAGTGTAGATGTCGGCGCTGAGGACCAGAAACGGCGCGTCGCCGAGCAGCGGCAGCGCGTTCAAAATTCCGCCGCCGGTCTCCAGCGCGTCATCGGGCTCCGGCGAGTAACGCAGCTTTGCGCCGTAGCGGTCGCCGTTGCCCAGCGCGGCCTTGATGACATCACCGAGCCAGGAGAGGTTGATGACGATGTCATCGTGGCCCGCTTTGACCAGAGCCTCGATGAGATGAACGATAAGCGGTTTGCCGCCGGCCTCGATCAGCGGCTTCGGCGTCCGGTCGGTCAGGGGGCGAAGCCGTTCCCCGCGTCCGGCAGCGAGCAGCATGGCTTTCACCGTCTCATTCCGGGCCCTTGGCGGCGGCGAAGCGCTTCTCCACCTCGAGCGCGCTGAGGGCGTCGACGAAGCCGGCGGTTTCCGCATAGCGGGCACCCACCGTCATCAGGTAGCGAAGGGTCAAGGGAACGTCCCGAAGATAGCCGGGCTTACCGTCGCGATGCCACAGGCGGCAGAAAATGCCGGCCACCTTGATGTGCCGCTGAACGCCGGTGAGGTCGAACCATCGCTGAAAGGTGTTCGGCTCCACCGGCGCAAGATCGTCCACAGCGTCGCGCACCTGCTGGTAATAGCCGGCGACCCAGGCCTCCACCTTCTCGCGCGGCCATTCGATATAGACGTCGCGAAACAGGCTTACCAGATCGTAAGTCACCGGGCCGGTGACGGCGTCCTGAAAATCCAGTACGCCCGGGTTGTTCTCCTCGAGCCGCATGAGGTTTCTGGAATGGTAGTCCCGATGCACGAATACCTGCGGCTGCTCCAGGCAGCGCTCGATGAGCAGATCGAAGCAGTCCTGCATGCGGCGGCGAAAGGCGTCGTCGATCTCCAGGCCAAGATGCTTTTTTAAAAACCAGTCCGGAAACAGGTTGAGCTCGGTAAGCAACTTCTCTCGATCGAAATCGTCCACCGC
>JBFIYQ010000364.1:0-1750 GCA_041605275.1 Gammaproteobacteria bacterium | reverse complement strand
GGGTTGGAAAGCTCAGGCGCTGCGGATCCAGCCTATGTCACGGGCGTCCTCCAAGAATTCCAGCACGTCGTTCTTGAGATCCGCGCCGGGAAACTGCTTTTCGAGGTCGGCGATGATCGCGTTCACGTCGCGCGAACCGTCGCAGCGCTTGAGAATTTCGCTGGCGGCGTCGTTCAGCGTGATCATGCCTTCCGGGTAGAGCAGCACGTAAACCTGCTGCGCCTCCTCCCACTGGAAGCGGTAGCCGGGCGAAATCCGCACGGGAATATCCTGAGGGAACGAGGCACCCAAATCTTTTCTCCGGTTCTATGCGCTATCGGCGACGGGACGTCACATTATATTCCGTCCTGGCCAGATGTCCCAATGGACCCCGCCCATATTTACGTCCCGACCGGAAAGAAGGGGGAAACAGGGCAGACGCATGTGCTCTGCCGGGGGCGGAGAACCTTAATAGCGGCCTTGTCTGCCGGGTTTTAGCGCCAAGCCGGGGCGCCCATGATCGAGATCAAACTTTGTATTTTCTCCATGTGATTAGGTGGCACGCTCCGAGTCAACTGGATTGCAAAAAGGTCTGACCTTCGGCTTCGAGTTCCCAGCCAAGCGAGCAAGAAAGCACCGATGAACGTCAAGATCCATGAACTGATGACCACGTCCGTTGTTACCGCGCAGCCGAACCAAACCGTCGAGCATGTTCGACAGATGCTCAAGAACAATTCCATCAGCGCCGTGCCGGTAGCCGATACCGACGGCCGGCCGGTAGGAATCGTTTCCGCCACGGACCTCGCCCACAATCTGAAGCCGGGCTCATCCATAAGCCAGATCATGACTGACCATGTCTACACGGTGCCTCAGTACGACGACGTCAGCGTGGCGGCGCGGGTCATGCGAAACCACAAGATCCACCGCGTGGTGGTCACCCACGAGCAGAAGATCGTAGGCATGATCAGCGCCTTTGATCTGCTCAAGCTGGTCGAGAACCGTCGCTTCGTGGCGAAGAACGCCCCGACGCAGTCGAAGCGAAAAGGCAACAAGCGAGGTTAGAAAACGGAATTAGGGCTGCTGGGCAGGTCGGAAGTGAGAAAACTCACACAATGCCTCACCTGAACCAAGCATCGACCAAGAGATCGTCGGCTTGACAGGGCGGCGTCGTGATTGGCGAGCGGCCGGTGCACTACGCTTCGCTAGTGCACCCTACATGCTTCCGTAATTCGGCGTGCCGGTCGTAGGAACGAGCTTGCTCGCGGACGGTGGGGGCGAGTCCGGCCGCCCAGGCGGGAGCTGAGTCACCTTTACTTTTTCCGACTACGTTGGGCGAAAAAGCCAATCCCGGTACACTAGGCTCGTCTGGCCAGGCGGCCGGGGCGGCCGCGCCTGGATCAAGCGTATCCGCCCCCCGGCACGCTGATAAAAACAACGGAACTGAAGGAGACTCCAACAATGAAAGCGATTCTCAAATCCCTCGCAATCGGCCTTCTCGCCGGCTTTGCCGCGGTCAGCGTGCACGCTGCCGAGACCATCAAGATCGGCTTCAACGCCCCCTTAACCGGTTTCGCCGCCGCCGACGGCAACTCGGCGCGCATCGGCGCCGAGCTCGCGGTGGAGCAGATCAATGCCGCCGGCGGGGTGAATGGCAAGAAGCTGGAGCTGGTGGTCTACGATGACCAGGCTTCTCCCAAGGAGTCGGTGCCCATCGCCCAGAAGCTGATCGAGAAAGACAAGGTCAAGATCGGCATTTCCGGCAGCTACTCCG
>JBFIYQ010000363.1:0-1751 GCA_041605275.1 Gammaproteobacteria bacterium | reverse complement strand
TTACGCCGCTGCGGCAGGTAACCGCCCAGCGCTTTGCGCCGCTCCTGCAGGTATTTGATCTCCGGGCTGTCTTCCGGCGGACGATAGAACGGCGCGTCGGCGATGGCATCGTCGGAAATCGGAATGTTGAAGCGGTCGCGGAAGGCCTTGATCGCTTCCTCGCCCATCTTTTTCTGCTGATGGGTGATGTTCTGGCCTTCTCCGGCTTCGCCCATGCCGTAGCCTTTCACCGTCTTGGCAAGGATCACCGTGGGCTGACCCTGGTGCTTCACCGCTTCGGCGTAGGCGGCATAAACCTTGTGCGGATCGTGTCCGCCGCGGTTTAAGCGCCAGATGTCGTCGTCGGAAAGATTCGACACCATCTTCTTCAATTCGGGATAAGCGCCGAAAAAGTGCTCGCGGGTATACGCGCCGCCCTTTGCCTTGCACGCCTGGTAAAGGCCGTCCACCGCTTCTTCCATTCGTTTGCGCAGCAGCCCCTTGGTGTCGCGCTGGATCAGCGGATCCCAGTATGAGCCCCATACCACTTTGATCACGTTCCAGCCGGCGCCGCGGAAGGCGGCCTCGAGTTCCTGGATGATCTTGCCGTTGCCGCGCACCGGTCCGTCCAGGCGCTGCAGATTGCAGTTGATGACGAACACCAGATTGTCGAGGTTTTCCCGTGAACCCAGCGTAATCGCGCCCATGGATTCCGGCTCGTCCATCTCGCCGTCGCCCATGAAGGCCCAGACTTTGCGTCCTTCGGTATCCACCAGCCCGCGGTTGTGCAGATATTTCATAAAGCGGGCCTGGTAGATGGCCATGAGCGGACCCAGGCCCATGGAGACCGTGGGGAACTGCCAGAAGTCCGGCATCAGCCAGGGATGCGGGTACGACGACAAGCCGCCGCCGTCTACCTCCTGACGGAATTTATGCAGCTGGTCTTCGTTAATGCGCCCTTCCAGAAATGCCCGCGCGTAGACTCCGGGCGCGGAGTGTCCCTGAATGAATATCATGTCGCCGCCGTGCTTTTCGCTCGGCGCGTGCCAGAAGTGGTTGAAACCGACGTCGTAGAGGGTGGCCGAGGAGGCAAAGCTGGCGATGTGCCCGCCGAGCTCACTGGACTGCCGGTTCGCCTGTACCACCATGGCAAGCGCGTTCCAGCGGATGAGCGAACGGATACGCCACTCGATGGCCGGATCCCCCGGGGTATGCTCCTCGCGGGACTCCGGAATGGTGTTCAGGTAAGCCGTGTTGGCGGAATAAGGCAGGTTCGCACCCGCGCGCCTCGCCTCGTCGATGAGCATCTCCAGCAGGTAGTGCGCCCGCTCAATGCCATCGCTTTGAATGACCGCGTTGAGCGACTCGATCCACTCTTCGGTTTCTTCGCGATCGACATCGGGGAACTGGGGTAGTGCGGCCATGGTCATCCTCGCTCTATTTGTTTTCGATTTGGGCCCGGTAGAATCGCAAACCCGGCGGCGTGCGACCGCGCCGCGATGCGCAGCGTCGTCGGGGCGCTAGGAAACGCGCGCAAAGCAATCTCTGATTCGCTTTGCCGGGTCGAAGAATCCAACGACGGATCCTTCAAGTCCTTCCTCTGGGTCGGGCCGTGTGTCTACCGGGCTCGTCGTACTGCAATGACGTCGCGCACAAGGCCCGTTGATCTTCTTATACGCCCGCGACGCCGATTTCCGAGCTGGAGCGATGAACGCTCCGTTTCTATCTGCGGTCCGCCTGCCCTGGATCGGCCTGACGCGCGCCGGGACACA
>JBFIYQ010000362.1:0-1871 GCA_041605275.1 Gammaproteobacteria bacterium | reverse complement strand
GGACGTCGGCGTTCCCGTTACCACCCGCATCGTGGAGCGAATTCGCGCCGGGGCGAAAGGCGCGGGTGTCGAGACGGGAGAGGGTGTTCTTAGCCTGGTGGAAAAAGAGATGCTGTCGGTGCTCAAGCCGGTGGCGTCTCCGCTGGATATTCCAGACAAGCTCTCAAAACCCTTCGTGGTGCTGGTGGTCGGAGTCAATGGAACCGGTAAGACCACCTCCATCGGAAAGCTGGCGCACAAGCTGAAATCTCAAGGTCGATCGGTGATGCTGGCGGCCGGGGATACGTTTCGCGCCGCCGCTATCGAGCAGCTCAAAAGCTGGGGAGAACGTAATCAGATCCCCGTTGTGGCCCAGCATACCGGCGCGGATTCTGCCTCGGTGATTTTCGACGCCCTCGGCTCCGCCACCTCCCGGAAAATCGAGGTGCTGATTGCAGATACCGCCGGGCGCCTTCACACCCAGGCCGACCTCATGGAGGAGTTAAAAAAGGTCCGCCGGGTGGTCAATAAGCTCGACCCCGACGCGCCTCACGAGGTGCTGCTGGTGCTCGACGCCGGCACCGGACAGAACGCCCTCGCCCAGGCGGTTCAATTTCACCAGGCGGTGGGCGTGAGCGGTTTGTGTATCACCAAGCTCGACGGCACCGCCAAAGGCGGCGTCGTGTTCGCCATCGCCGAGCGACTTCGGTTGCCGATTCGATACATCGGTGTGGGGGAGGGGCTTGCCGATTTAAGGCAGTTCGACGCCGAGTCTTTTGTCCATGCCCTGCTGGCACGCTGAGCGCGCCGGTTGCGAAACCGCTCCCGCCCCAGCCTTCTTCAACGATGACTTGACGCCGTGATCGAGTTTCATAACGTCACCAAGCGTTATAGCGGCGGCGTCGAGGCCTTGCACAACGTAAGCACGCGCATCGACGCCGGCGAAATGGTGTTTCTCACCGGCCACTCGGGGGCCGGCAAGAGCACGCTGCTTCGGCTCACCACCCTGGTGGAGCGCGCCACCCGGGGCCAGATCATTATCGGCGGCCACAATCTGTCCCGGATCCCGCCCCGCAAGATTCCCCTTTTTCGCCGCCATATCGGCGTTGTGTTTCAAGACCACCGCCTACTTCGCGACCGAACCGTGTTCGATAACGTAGCGCTGCCGCTTGTTGTATCCGGCCACGGACACTCCGAGATTGGCAGGCGGGTGCGCGCGGCCCTGGACAAGGTCAATCTGCTCGGCAAGGAAAAGCAGTTCCCCATGGTCCTGTCCGGTGGAGAGCAGCAACGCGTCGGCATCGCCCGCGCGGTGGTGCATAAGCCTCCGGTGCTTCTGGCGGATGAGCCTACCGGCAATCTCGATCCGGACCTAAGCAGAGAAATCATGGGGCTCTTTTCCCAGTTCAACCAGGTCGGCGTCACCGTACTCATCGCCACCCACGATCTCGATTTGGTTCATCACTTCGGCAACCGCGTGCTGGTGCTTCGTAACGGCCAGCTCATCGACGGGCGGGGACCATGCTGACCAGAGCGACGCGCGGAGACGCTAACCAGGCAAGATTCGAGCTGAGGGGATCCGGCACGCGGGTGCTCCGCTCCTGGGCGGTGCGCCACCTTCAATCTTTTTTCTTCAGCCTAGGATTGATGGCGAGAGCGCCGATTGCGACGCTGTTGACTTCGGCGGTACTCGGAATCGCGCTGGCGTTACCCGGAGGACTCTATCTTCTGTTGAACAACGTCAACCGGGTTACCGGAGACTGGGATACGGGCGGACGCATTTCTGTGTTTCTGAAAACCGCGGAGCCTGACGACGCCGCCGAGTCGCTGGCGCAGGCTTTGCGCGACTGGGAGGAGATCGCTCGAGTCAGCGTAATCACCCGCGCCGAGGC
>JBFIYQ010000361.1:0-1879 GCA_041605275.1 Gammaproteobacteria bacterium | reverse complement strand
CGGCGTAACCCTGACGGGTACGACCATCACCTCACCGCCCGACTGCTTGTCCGCGGCGTGTACGCCTCAGCAGCTCGCGAATTTCGACATGTCCGAGTTCGAACGGGCTTTAGCGGGCGTCGCGGAGCAAAGCGGCGGCAACAACGTGGGCGGGTTGACCCTGCCGATGGCCTGCATCACGGGTCCCGCGCCCCTGCCTGGCCCCAACCCGGCGCCCGGCAACTACACCGTCGCCATCGTCTGGCGCGGCCTCTCCCGCATGACGAGCCCGGCCGCCGTGAGTGCTTGCGGTTTCGATCCCGGCGTCATCACTCAGTACGACGATGCGGACACCGGCGCGCAGGATGTTTACCGGCGTGTCCTCGTCCTCACCACTTTCATTGACGTGCAGTAGGCGGCCACGATGAAAACGAACTTCAGACAAGCCGGACTAACCCTGCCAGAGCTGATGGTGGCGATCCTGCTCGGCACCCTCGTCACCTCGGCGGTGCTGGCCATGTATCTCTCCACCAGCCGAAACTTTCGCCAGGACGAGCGCTACGCCCTGATGCAGGAAAACGGCCGTTACGCCCTTAAGGCGCTGGCCGAGGACCTCACCATGACGGATTTCTGGGGCAAGATGACCGCTACCGACGCGATCACTACCACCCTTGCGCCCACGGGCAATTGTGGCGCGGGAACCCCTGCGGCCGGCACCGGTATTGGGCTGTTCGACGGCGAAACGGCCCTGCTTTACAACAATAAGCACGTTGGCGGCACCGCCCAGTTCCCGGCCACTTGGCCCTGTACCGAGATCACCGCAGTGCAGCGCCCAAACACACCTATCCTCGCGGTAAAGCGGGTCCAGGGTGTAGAGGAGACCGGCGGTGTTGTCGACCAGATGGTGCGATTGCGCACCAACGGTAGCGACGGCTCGTTCGTTAACGATACCAGCGCTCCCGCTGGCACCTATTCTGATTGGCGCTATATGCCGCGAATCTATTTCATCCGCAGCTTCTTCCAAACCGGCGGAGACGCCATTCCCTCGCTCTGCCGCATGGACATGTTTCGGCTCAGTATGGGGACGCTGACAACTCTGGGTTTGCCATCCGGGCCACCGCTGGGTTCCCAGGATACCGTCACCTGCCTGGCTGAAGGCATCGAGGACTTTCACGTGCAGTTCGGCATCGACACCGACGCCGACGGCGTCGCCAACCAGTACGTCTCGTCGCCGACCCTGGCCCAGATCGAAGGCGTGGTCTCCGCGCGCATCTATGTGCTGGCGCGGGCCAGCGATCCGGATCCGTCCCACACGGATTCCAAGACCTTTGCCCTGGGCGACGTCAACCTGACCCAGGCGGATCTCACGGGCACGAATTTTTACCGCCGGGTGTTCTCCACCACCGTGATGCTGAGAAACCCGGTCAACCTGAATCTGCTCAACAACTGATGAAGACCATGAGTAATCAAAATTTCGCAACGTGTAAGTCAAAACAGCGGGGCACCGCACTGATGGTGGCGATGATCATCCTGATCGGCATTACCCTGCTGAGCCTCGCCGGCGCCAACACCAGTATTCTCGAGCTGCGCATGGCGCGAAACACCGAGGCCACGGCCGCTACCCAGCAAACCGCGCTGGCGGCCATCGACTTCATCGTCAGCGACGACGCCAATCTGCCCACCACGGGCGCGCTCGGCACGCCGCAAGCGGTCACGCTGCCGCAAAACACCGCGGCTTACGACGGGGAGCTGTTCGACTGTAACGACGGCGACTGCTCGGACGGCGCCGGAGAAGAGATTACCGCAACCGCAACACGCATCGCCGATTGTATGCCGCCCCCGAGAGCGCGCCTGGCCAGCAGCCTGACCTCGTATTCGGCATTCGTCTACGAGGCGGCCG
>JBFIYQ010000360.1:0-1901 GCA_041605275.1 Gammaproteobacteria bacterium | reverse complement strand
GGCGTCGCGCACCAGGGAGTTGTCCTCGAATACCTTCACCGTGCTGATGGGACCGTGAAAGACCCGCCGGCCGCCGAAATTCGTCAGAAGCGGCTCGGCGATCTGCAGTTCATCCTGGAATTCGTCGCAAAGCTCGGAGGTCTTGATTCTCAATCGGATTTCTCTGGTGTCGATCATCGTTAGGATCCCCCCTGGCACGGCCCTAAAAACTATAGGCGTGGCTGCGTTATTATAGGGCCTGCTCCGGGCCATCCGCGGCAAACCGACGCCGCCCGCCGGACCAATTGCTGAAACGCAGCCGCGACTCGGCGCCGCGTGCGCCCCGCAGGCCAGGAGGTTGATTCCAATGCGCGCCCCGCTGATCACGGTCATCATCATCGTCCTGGTTCTCGCCGGGCTGTATTTTCTCTTCGAAGAAAGGCTCATGCCCTCAGGGCCGGAAGGTCAAACGGCCGGGTCCACGACGGAGCCAACCGGCAGCCAGGACAAAGCGGCCGATGCGTCCCGGGATATCCAGAAGGAAGCCGAGACCTACATTTCCAAGCTGACTGAGCCCGATCCCGAGCCGGTTGCGGTGGAGAAGGCCGATCACTTCATGTCCAAGGACCAGATGCTCTCGCTGCTTCCGGAAGGCGCCACCGAGGAGATCACCCGGGAGAAGCTCGCCACGGATCCCGGCCTTTCCCCCAACACCCCCATCACGGTGGTGAAAAAAGCCGAGCAGATTGAAATTACCACCCCGGAAAAGGTCATCGCCGAGGCCGAAGGCGACCTGGACCGCAAGGTCAAGATCCTGGAGGGGGGCGACGTCCGCGAGTCCACCGCGCGAGAGCTCCTGGAGCAATACAGGAAGGACCCCAACGCGGAGATCACCATCGTCAAGGACGTGGAATACTTCGTCATTACAACGCCAAAAGAGCTGCTTGAAGATCCCGCGGTCAAGGCCGGCGAAATGCTGACGATTATTCGCAAGCCCTACCGGCTCGAGGCCGCAACCATCGCCGATCTGTTGAGGGAACAGCAGGCGCTGTCGCCTGACTCGGTGTTTTATGTGCGCACGGTGCGCCCGTCAGACAAGCAGGGGATCTGGGGTATCGTCCACGATGGTCTGATTGAAAATTTCGCCCGCGGCATGGCGATTCGCCGCGGCGAAGAGATCAACACCTACCAGGTGGAGATTCCCAAGGACGCGGACGAGCGGCTTTCCGATCAGTCGAGTAGCTTTCTCGGCAAGATGATTCACGAAAAGACGCTGGAGTCCCACGTCTACAATTTCAAGCTGAACCGCATGGGTAGAAATCCAGACCGGGTCATGCCGGGGCAGGAAATCGTGATCATCAACTTTCATCCCGACGAACTCATCGGTATCTACAAGCACTTCGCCCAGCAGCACGGCTGACCGCCCTTCGCCGGCATCGTCTTTCGCTAGTACTTCGCAAAGGCGGTGCTTTAAAGCACGATTCATCATCGCCTCATGCCGCATATTTGATAGGTAACGGCGGCGCAACAATAGAAGAAAAAACGGACCACAGACTTGCGGCAAACCTCCAAGACGTTGCCCGACTCGCCGCGGGCCTGGCACTCGCGCGTGTGGGCGCTTTCCTGGCCCATCATTCTTTCCAACCTGCCGGTGCCGCTGGTGGGCGCGGTGGACACCGCCGTGGTGGGGCATCTTCCGGATCCGGTTTTCATTGGCGCGGTGGCCGTTGGCGCCATCATTTTCAACTTTCTCTACTGGGGCTTCGGCTTCCTGCGCATGGGCACCACGGGATTCGTTGCCCAGGCGCTTGGGGCAGACGATCTGGAGGAGCTGCGCTCCGCCTTCGCCCGCGCTCTGCTACTGGCGGGGATGCTGGGCGTAGGGATCATCCTGCTGCAGGCCCCCGTCGGTATCTTTGCCT
>JBFIYQ010000359.1:0-1937 GCA_041605275.1 Gammaproteobacteria bacterium | reverse complement strand
GGCCTTTCCCTGCATCGCCAGCGGGCGGCCGTCGAACACCGTTGCCACGGCGGTGGACGCTCCGGGTATTCCCAGCATCACCGAGCTGATGGCGCCTCCGTACATGGCGCCGTAGTAGACCGCGGCGAGGAAGATGATCGCGGCGTTCGGCGGCACAAGGAAAGTGACCGGCAACAGGATGGCGACACCGTTGACCGACCCGAGCCCGGGCATGGCGCCGACGAAAAGGCCGATGATGCAGCCGAGCACCATCATCAAGAGGTTCTGAGGCGTTGCCGCCTCGGCGAACCCGGCTAGCAGAAGATCAAGGACCTCCACGTTTGTGCTTCCTTACCGTTTTTATTGTCGAGGTACCGTGAACCGGTCCGGCACGGGGCCATAATCAGTAAATGAGCCTGTATAGCGGATAAAACAGAGGCTCCGAGTACCCCTTGGGCAAAATGATTTTCAACAGGCCTTCAAAGAAGAAAAAAGTGGTTACCGGGAGTAACACCGCGATCGGCACCACAACCTTCCACGTATGCGCTCCCACAACCCTGAGATAGAACAAGAGAAAAAGAATCAGCGCGAAATACATGCCTATGACGTGTACCAGCGCAAGGGTGACGGCGAGCGCCCCGGCGGTGATCGAGAAGATCTGCCAGGTTTTTCGATCCATGAACGGTTCACTCGAGCGGGATTGCGGCGTGGTTCGCCTGAACCAGCGAAACAACGTCGCCGCGCAACAAATCAGCATGCCGGCAGAAAGCCAGAACGGCCAAGCGCCACCGCCCGGCCCCTCGCGGGGGACCCAGCCGATT
This sequence comes from Gammaproteobacteria bacterium, assembly GCA_041605275.1. Lineage (GTDB taxonomy): Bacteria > Pseudomonadota > Gammaproteobacteria > HK1 > HK1 > CAMYJH01. The sequence goes on along the minus strand of JBFIYQ010000359.1, from coordinate 1,137 downwards.
TCGAGCTCGGTGCTCTTTATCATGAGATAGACGGAAAAGACCCCCATGATGATCGCCATCAGCAGCTCTGCCGTGCGAACGGTCAAGGGGGCCTCCTCCGCCTTTATCTCATGCGCCGTTAGATAACGCTTTTAAAGCTCCAATGAGCCTTAAAGCTTACCCATGTCCTTCAACAGCTTGGTGTGCTTGCTGTATTCGCTTTTATAGAACTCACCGAGTTCGTCACCGGATTTCCAGTCGCGGAACAGGCCGTCGCTGGTGGTGAAGTCGATCCACTCCTTGGAGTCGAACACCTTGCGGAACAGGTCGATGTAATAGGCCTGCGCGTCCGAAGAAATCTTCGGTGGCGCGAAGATGCTTCGCTGCATGAAGTAGACGATATCCGGATGACCGAGCTCAGCCGAGGTCGGCACGTCCGGAAACTGCGGCAGCCGCTCCGGCGTCATCGCCATCAGCGGCCGGGACTTCCCAGCTTCGTAGAATCCGAGCTGCTCCGAGGGGTTGTTGACGGTGGAGTCGATATGCTTGCCGATCAGGTTCTTGGCCACGGTGCCGCCGCCCGGGAAGGGCACGTAGGTCACCTTGAAACCGAACTCTGACTCAAGCATTCCCGTAACCAGGGAATCTTCCTGGCCCTGGCCGGTGCCGCCCATCTTCCAATCCTGGCCTTTCTTCTTCACCGCCGCCACATATTCCTCGAGGTTGCTGATTCCGGAATCCGTAGTCACCCACAAGAGGAAAGTGTCGATGGCCATGCGCGCGATGGGTGTGAACTCGGTCACGTCCACACCGAGGCCGGGATTCAGTTGAGGGGTGGTAAAGAAGCTGTTCAGAGTGATCATCACCACGTGATCGTCACCCGCCTTGTCCTTGAGGTAGCGCAGCGCCTCTGCTCCTGAGCCGCCGGGTTTATTGATGGGGATGAAGGGAACGGGGGCGAGATTGTTCTTTTCGATGATGCTTTGGATGAGCCGGGCCATCTGATCAGCACCGCCGCCGGTTCCGGCCATAATGATGAACTCCACCGGTTTCCTGGGCTGAAATGCCGCCTGGGCGTCCTTGACCGGCGCGAGCATGCCCGTTACCAGAACCAACGCGCCTACAAGACCGGCAACGATGGATGTTCTAACAGTTTTC
>JBFIYQ010000358.1:0-1948 GCA_041605275.1 Gammaproteobacteria bacterium | reverse complement strand
GGAAGCGACCCGATTGGCGTTTTTTCGATACAGCGTACGTCCCGACTCGAGATCGACGACGACGCCATGCACCGAGGCGAGCTCGAGCTTCGCCGGGTCGAGAAAGGCCCCGTTCGCGGGCCATTCCTCGGCCCATAGCGATGCGGCAACGAGAAGGATGGCTGCCGCCACCAGAACCTTTGCAATCATTGTTCGTGATCGTTCCACATCAGCACCGAACAAACGGGTCGAGGGAAGAATCAGACTCATGCTCATAAGTCTGGTCACTCATTTTTAATTTTTCCACCCCGTAGGGCGCAATAGCGAAGCGTATTGCGCCGCATATCTGGAAACAATTACAGGCCATCGAATCTGCAATCAATAGCAGTCAATAGGGTCAGACTCCATTGATTCCAACCTCATCCTCTGCCTCCACATTCAGTCGACCCTGACCCCGTCGATACCTATGCAACATATGAAAAACACAGGTCACGGTGCCGCTATCGGCTGGCATTGAAGGCCGAAAACCGCGATAAGATCAAACCGGCAGAGATATCGAGCAGAAATGTTTTCTAAACTGACATCCCGGGTCCCGTTGCGCGCCTTCGCGCTGGCGGTGATCCTTGCGGCCGTGGGCTATTCGCCAAGAGGCGCCGCCGAGCTCGATCTGGATCGGGTGCTTGCGCCCGTCATCGCCCTCGAGGCGCGCGTTCCCGGCGATGCCCGCACCGCCGCCACGCTCGGGACGGTGCGCGGAGGCACCGGCGTCATCATCGACGGATCGGGTCTCGTCCTCACCATCGGTTACCTGATCATGGAGGCGGTGGAGGTCGACCTGCTCCCGAACGGCCTGGGCGGCGGGCGCCTGCCCGCTGACGTCGTGGCCTGGGACCAGAACACGGGACTCGGGCTGGTGCGTTCCAGACAACCGCTGGACGCTGCGCCCATGCCGCTCGGGGAATCCGCGCCCCTGCGTTCCGGCGACGCGGTGATTGCGGTGAGCTGGGAGGGCATGGCCGGGCTGCTGCCGGCGGTGGTGGTCGAGCGGCGCGTCTACGCCGGCTATTGGGAATACCTCCTCGAGGATGCCATCTTCGTCGCCCCCATCCATCCAGGCTTTCCCGGCGCGGCGCTCATCGACCTCCAAGGCCGTCTGGTCGGCATCGGCGGCTTCGCGCTGAGCGATGAAGTGGATGAGGACGAAGTCGTCGGCAGCGTGTTCGTGCCCATAGACGCGCTAAAGCCCGTGCTTGCAGAGCTGCTGCTCGACGGGCGGCCGTCGGAATTGCGGCCGTGGATCGGTCTTTACTGCGAGGAGGTCGACGGTGCCCTCAGGGTCAAGCGCGTGCCGTCGTACGGCCCCGCGGCGCGCGCCGGCGTGCAGGCGGGCGATCGGGTCGTATCCGTGGCGGGCACCCGGGTGGTTTCCCTGGAGGATTTCTACAGGCGGCTCTGGTCGTCGGTCCGCCCCGGGAAGCGCGTCCTGCTCGGGCTTCAGCGGGACGGCGAGCCCATCATTATTCAAGTCAAAGCCGAGGACCGGTATTCGACGCTGCGCCTGGGCTATCTGCCGAGGTGACGGAGCGATCGGATTTGTCGCCGATCAGCCGCCCGTTCGCCGAGGCGCTCGCCTGGCCTTGCCGCTTGCCGACCCAGGCCTTCCGTCGCTGTCCTGCCTTTCACGAGTTTCAGCGCTTGTCTCCCTCTGGCTGCTTAACCGCCTGCCGGGGCGTCGGGCCACCTGCCAAAAAGAAAATTGAGAAAAGAAAGGCGGGTAGTAAACCCGCCTTTCTGTCGCGGTAGGAGGGATCAGACGTTCGGGCCGCCGATCCCGTAGCGTTCCACGATCGCCTTCTGCTGCGGCGTGAAAACGTCGAACAGCTCGGCCCTCGCCTTCTGCACGGCCTTCATGCCTTCCAGGCGCTGCTCCATGAATGCGATGTGCTCGTCTTCGTTTTGGAACGAGCGC
>JBFIYQ010000357.1:0-1955 GCA_041605275.1 Gammaproteobacteria bacterium | reverse complement strand
GCGCCCATTTCCAGCCCGACGATTCGATCCACATCGTCACCGCGGGCGGTCAGCATGAGCACCGGTGTCCGCGCGTGCTCCCGCAATGAGCGCAGCGCGTCGAATCCGTTCAGCTTCGGCATCATGACGTCGAGGATTACGATGTCGTGCTCGTTGCTGCGCCCCCGTTCCACCGCCGCGGCCCCGTCGTGAACGGCCTCGACCTCGAAACCCTCCTGAGCAAGGTATTCCGACAACAGCGCGCACAATTCGACATCGTCGTCCGCCAGCAGTATTCGGGGAATGGTCGCTTCCGGCGTCATCTGGTCTTGTTGACTCCCGCAACAATTCGTTCAGACGGAATTCTGGCACATGCGGAATGCTTTCTATGAGCGCGCGGGTGCCCTCTTTACTCAACTTTACACTGGCTTTACCGCCGCTTGACCCTAATTCACAAGCCGCTCGTATACAGTCTCTTTTGAAATCGCACGTCGCGCAGCGGCAAGCCGCCGGGTGACCCTTGCACAGCAACGCAATACTTCACGATCAGGAGACAGACGATGAGATATTCGATCTTTAACGCAGTTGGCGCGATCGCCGTTGCCGGTCTGATGGCCCTGGCGAACCCGGCCGCCGCCCACGGAGGCTTCGGCGGCGGTCGCGGCGGCGGCAAGCTTTTCGCCTCGTCCTTCCAGCTCGCCTACATTGCGCGTCATCTGGACATGACCGAGGCTCAGAAGGCGCAGCTTAGGGAAGTGCTTGACGCCGCGCGCCCTGAGGCCGATCGGCTGGCGGAGGCGATGATTGACAACCGTCAGGCAATGAAAGCGTTTCGCGAGAGCGAGAACTTGAGCGAAGCGGAGATCCGGCAGATCGCCGATCAGCAAGGACGGCTGGTGGCGGACATGATGGTTCTGCACGCCCGGGTGCATACCCAGATCAAAAACATTCTTACGCCGGAGCAGCTCGAGCGCTTCGAAAAGATGCGCAGCCGTCATGGCGGTAAAGGCCGCCGCCATCACAGCGCTCACGAGGATCCCGAGTCTTAAGTAGAGCCACCGGGCCTGAAGAGAGCGCTTCAGGCCCGGGATCACGCAACAGTCTCGCCGGCCCGCCGCCTATTGAATATTGGTGGCTCTCAGCAACAGCGGAAACGGAAACCGGGTTCCATGATGGGGCTCATGGTGCCAGGCGGGAAGGTAATACCACTTGTTCGGTTCCATGGCGCCGAGCTTGCCCGGAAATCGGGGCAGCTTGTCCACATCCAGGCTCCCCGCCAGCGAGTCGACCCGCACAAAATCGATCATGTCTTCCAGGGTGCTGGAGGGATCCACCGCGTAGTGGGTCATGTGTCCGCCGCCCACCATCCAGGTATTGAAACAGAATTCGCCGCTCACTTCGCGCAGGTCGATGGCCATTTCCGGATGGCCGTCGAGGTACTGGGAGATGGTGTCGATTTCCGCCTGCACCCTCTCGGAACGCTCCGCAGCAACGGCGACGGCAGATGCCGCCAGCACACAGGCGAAGCCGGCGAGGCGTAGTGTTTTCATTAACATGGCAGCAGAGTTCTGTTTGAAAGTCTGAGTTGCAAAAGGGCCCATGAGTATGCGCTGGCGCGCGCTGAGGTCAAGTCGCACTTACAGCGCGCGTCTGGTATCCAGCTATTTTGGACCCGCTCCGAACGCCGAATGTTTCACGCCCGGCGGAGACGAATACGCGTTGCTCAGCGCTCGGCGGTGACCCTGCCCCTCAGCGCCTTGAGCTTGCCCCGCCGGGATTTGCTGTCCAGTCGCTTCTTCTTCGCGCGCCTGCTCGGCCTGGTGGGGATACGTTTTTTGCGGGAAGCGACGGCCTGTCTGAGCAGGACCTGTAGACGGGACAGGGCTTCGTCCCTGTTTTTCTCCTGGCTGCGATAGCGCTGAGCCTTGATAACGATGATGCCTTCCTTGGAGATGCGCCGATCGTTGAGGCTCAGG
>JBFIYQ010000356.1:0-1992 GCA_041605275.1 Gammaproteobacteria bacterium | reverse complement strand
TTGTCAACCGGCAAGTGCTGTGAGCTCAATTATCGCGTATCTTCGCAAATTGGATTTATGGATCTTTGCGCGTCTGCGTTTCGAGCGCCGGACACCAATCCAGTCTGCTCTCTAGACCCGCGGTTCGGCCTGCGCCAGATACGGCGTCGGGTCGCGGTATTCGTTGGTTCTCAGGCGCGGGCATGCAACCTTCCCGGTCAAATAGCGTGATGTAAACAGATCCTATAATCTCGTTCTCGCTGAAAGAACGCCGCTTTATTTCTCCAGAGTAGACAAGTAGTCAAAAAGATCCTGCAGCTGCTCGGACGTCATGGGATTCTTCTTGCACGCCGTGATTGGAACCCTGGTCTTTCGAACACGCTTTTTCAATTCCGTCGTCTCGGGATGATCGCTGACCCAAGTAGTTTGCGGATCTTTCAGGAATTCCAGTATCCACTCTTTACTGTGCCGCTTGGTAACGTTGGCGAGCCCGGGTCCAACCAACCTGCTTCCGTCAACGCGATGGCAGCTCTTGCAGTCTCCTTGCTGCATGCTATTGAAAATCTCCTCGCCTTTTGCCGCATCCGCCCACGAGGGAAACGCGCAAAGCAAATAGAATAACGACGCGCCAACATAAAAAAGTATCCTCATAATCACCTCCAGGCCTCGATCTTAAGCCCTAATTCAATGCGCAGGCGTCACGCAGACGCGCAAAGATCCATAAATCCAATTTGCGAAGATACGCGATAATTGAGCTCACAGCACTTGCCGGTTGACAAGCTGGTAGCAGATAAATCCGACTATCGCAGAAGCCACCATCGGAGCATACGACACGCCAAAACGCCGATCGGTTCCTTGGAGCAAACCGGCAAAACTTTTAGTTATACGTACTCGCTAGCTAACGGAGGCAATTTCACCCGGTAGACGGAAACGCCGGTGATCTTCACGCGCTACGCCTTAACTACCACGACCAGATTGCCGACATGTTCTTTTTTTAAGAAATGAGTCTGCGCCTCGCGCAGCTTCTGAAGCGGCCAGGTTCCCGCAAGCAGCGGCTTGATCCCGCCGCGCTCGATGTAACCCACCAATTTGGCGAACAGACCGGGTGGGATAATGGTGGCGCCGGTAAGAGTGAGGTCGTTCAAATAAAAAGTGCGCAGGTCGAATTCCACCACCGGCCCGGCGATGGCGCCGGCGCAAGTGTAACGCCCGCCGCGGCGAAGCGCCTCGATGAGCTGCGGCCACAGCGCTCCCCCCACCACATCAGCTACCACGTCCACTGATTTGCTGCCCACGGCGGATTCGAGCGCTGCCGACAGATCTTCAGGGGAGCGCGCAATCACCGCCTCCGCGCCGATGCTCCGAACCTGTTCCGCTTTGCGCTCGCCGCACATGGCGATGGGAATCGCTCCCCGTCGCCTGCAAAGCTGAATCAGCGCGGTGCCGACGCCGCCCGACGCACCGGGGATCAGCACCGTGTCCCCTTCGTCGACTCCCGCCCGGCGGAGCATGTTTTCCGCAGTGATGGAGGAGGTGGCGAAAGTGGCGAGCTCCGCATCGCTCAGCGTGCTGTTGACCGGATGCACGTTCCTTGCCGGCGCAATGGCGTACTCGGCGAAGCCGCCGTCCACTTCCGAGCCGAAATAGCGGCACTTGTCCAGGTTCTCGGGATCGTCCCAGTCGCGCAGCCAGGTGTCCACCAGCACCCGCTGGCCCATCAGCGCCTCCGGCGCGCCCTCGCCCAGGGCCACAACCCGGCCGCACACGTCGGCGCCCTGAATGCGGGGAAAGGTGATGCCGCTACCGCCCCAGCCGCCGGTCTGATCCTCTTCGAACTCGAAGCCGCGCTCGCCGCGTTCCGCGGTGGTCCCATCGGTGACGGATTTGTCGTACCAACCGATGCGGGTGTTGATGTCGGTGTTGTTCATGCCGCAGGCGCCGACCTCGATCAGCACCTCGCCGGCCTTCGGCGCCGGCGTCGGCCAATCGTCGCGGTAAACGAGCTTCTCCAGC
>JBFIYQ010000355.1:0-2015 GCA_041605275.1 Gammaproteobacteria bacterium | reverse complement strand
CCACCCTTAACTACAAGGACGGCCTTTGCATCAACGGAGTGGGCGGACTGGTGCGCGATTTTCCGCACGTGCCCGGCATCGATTTCGCCGGACGCGTGGAATCCAGCGACGACGATCGCTACGCGCCCGGCGATCGCGTAGTGCTGACCGGTTGGCGCGTCGGCGAGACCTGGTGGGGCGGCCACGCGCAAAAAGCCCGGGTTAAGGCGGACTGGCTGGTGCCGCTGCCCGACGGCCTGTCCACCAAGCATGCAATGGCGGTGGGCACCGCCGGCTTCACCGCCATGCTTGCGGTAATGGCGCTGGAAGCGCACGGCATGAAGCCTAGCCAGGGCGAGGTGCTGGTGACCGGCGCCGCCGGCGGCGTCGGCTCGGTGGCGACCGCGATTCTCGCCAACCTTGATTATGAGGTGGCCGCGGTCACCGGCCGGCCCGAGACCTCGGACTATCTGAAGCGTCTCGGTGCAACCACCATCGTGCCCCGCGAGGAGCTGAACGAGCTCACCAAGCGCCCGCTGGAGAAGGAACGCTGGGCGGGCTGCGTTGATGCGGTCGGCGGGGTGATGCTCTCGCGCCTTCTTGGCCAGATGAAGTACGGTGCTTCGGTCGCCGCCGTCGGCCTCGCCGGCGGTAACAAGCTCGATGCCACCGTCATTCCGTTTCTGCTTCGCGCCGTCAATCTGCTCGGCATCGACTCGGTGATGCAACCCTACAAGAACCGGCTCGAGGCCTGGAAGCGGATTGAGAGCGATCTACCGATGGACAAGCTGGAATCGATGATTCAGCCGGCAACGCTCGGCGACCTGCCCGCGCTCGGCAAGTCGATCCTCGAGGGCGGCGTGAAAGGTCGTGTCGTGGTGGACGTGAATGCGTAGCCGGGCGCGCGGCCACGAATCGTTGCGCGGACGGCATCAGGCAGGTAGGGTCGCGCTTGAGTAACGCTCGAAAAATCAGAACAACTTAATTCCCAGTCCCGCGCGGCATTGCTGTGATGCAGCACGCGGGCTCAAAACCACCCTGGGGGCGAGAAAAGCAACAATTCCCAATCTCGTTAACAGGGATCAAGCCTGCCGATAGTGGCGTAACGGTTACCCGGGCTCTTGATAAAAGCCCGCGGACCATAAGAGGAGGAGACACGCCGTGGAGAACAAAGCATCTCAACAAGTCGCCGATAAGGGCATCTGGAAGGGTCTTCATCCCGCGATGGGTATCGCTTCCAAGGGGATGGTGGCGGCTTTTGTCGTCTTCACTGCTCTGAACGTGGAGCTCGCCAATGAGATCTATTCGGCGATCCGCGGCTGGATCGAGTCGGCGCTCAACTGGTACTACATCAGCGCGCTGGTGATCATGCTGTTCGTCTGCTTTTACCTTATGTTCAGCCGCTTCGGCAGCATCAAGCTCGGCGACGACGACAGCAAGCCGGAGTTCAGCAACTTCTCCTGGTTCGCCATGCTGTTCTCGGCTGGCGTCGGCATCGGTCTGCTCTTCTTCGGCATCGCCGAACCGATCTTCTATTTCGACAACACCCAGCCCTGGGGTTACCCCAACAATCCTTTCGCCGACCATGCGCTCCGAAGCGAGATGGATATCGATCGCGCCGTCGTGGCCATGCGTGTGACCTACTTCCACTGGGGATTTCACGGCTGGGCGGTATACGTGATGATCGGGCTTTGCCTGGCGTATTTCGGCTATCGGAAGAAGCTGCCGCTCACATTGCGCTCGGCGCTTTATCCCATCATCGGCGACAAAATTTACGGTCCCGTGGGTCACGCGGTGGATCTGCTGGCGGTGTTCGGCACCGTATTCGGCGTTGCCACCTCGCTGGGCCTGGGCGTCAGCCAGATGGCCACCGGACTCAATCATCTATTCGGTATCGATCCGGGAACCACCACCCAGGTCATACTGATCGTGATTATCTCGATTATCGCCACACTTTCGGCCGTATCCGGTGTGGGCAAGGGGATCCGGATCATTTCCGAATGGAACATCTGGCTCAGCGTCGGCCTGCTCGCCTT
>JBFIYQ010000354.1:0-2163 GCA_041605275.1 Gammaproteobacteria bacterium | reverse complement strand
TCGTCGGTATCACCAACGAGTTTCAGGATCTGGATTTGCCGCCGCCGGCGATGCTTCACGTATACACCGGCCGATTCGTTCCGGTTTCCGTCATGCGGGAGCTGGACGTCAAGGTCGATGACGGTTTTCCCCTGTCGGGTTCTCTGCGGGCGACGGAAACCACCGCCACGGTCTTCACCGGTGGCCCCTCCGGCTGGGGCGGAATGGACTCCAATTGCGTTGACAGCGCTTCGGTCCCCAACTGGAACGTCACTGCTTCCTCCGGGGACTGCAACGCGGTTTTAATGTTCTAGGGAAGCCCCGGCTGAGTTTCTGAGCTGTCGCTACTTCTAACGCCATTTCTGCACGGTCGCTGAATCGTACCGTTCTTGCGTAGTTCTTCGAGGCCTACCCTCGTCGAAGCGGTCGGCTTCGCCGTTACACGTCACGCACTTGAATCCAACACTCGTCATTCCCGCGCAAGCGGGGATCCAGTAGACAATGACTTCATTAAATCTGAGGGCGCGCACGGAGCGCCCCGCGAGGAAGAATGCAAGGCCAAAGTCTTCCGAGGTCTACGGCCCCACGCTTCAGCGGAAAACAGTTCCAGGCACCATTTTTCCCCGCTCCCTGGAAACGCTACACTGTGGCCCGTTTTGACCAGGCGGCCTAGTTCAAGATGAGCAAAATCCGGGGAATCGTGCTCGCTGGAGGCAGCGGCACGCGGCTTTTTCCGCTCACCCTCGCGGTAAGCAAGCAGCTGCTGCCGGTTTACGACAAGCCGATGATCTATTACCCGGTATCGGTGCTGATGCTGGCCGGCATCCGCGAGATCCTGATCATCACCACGCCGCACGAGCAGGCGCTGTTCAAAAACCTGTTGGGGGACGGATCCGACTGGGGCGTCTCCTTCGACTACGCGGAGCAGCCCGAGCCCAACGGACTCGCAGAGGCCTTCATCATCGGCCGCGATTTCGTCAAGGGCCACCGCAGCTGCCTGATACTCGGCGACAATCTTTTCTACGGCCACGGCTTCGGAGACACACTCTCGAAAGTGGCCAAACGCAAATCCGGCGCCACCGTCTTCGGCTACTGGGTGCGGGATCCGGAACGCTACGGCGTGGCCGAGTTCGATGCCAAGGGCAAAGTGGTCGGCATCGAAGAGAAGCCGAAAAACCCCCGATCGAACTACGCCGTCACCGGGCTTTATTTTTATGACCAGCGGGCAGCGGATTTCGCCGCCGGCTTGAAACCCTCCGCCCGCGGCGAGCTCGAGATCACCGATCTCAACAAGTGTTATCTGAAAAGCGGCGAGCTTTTCGTGGAGAAGCTCGGCCGCGGCACCGCCTGGCTCGATACCGGCACCTTCGGCGCCCTGATGGAGGCCGGCAACTTCATCGAGACCATGGAGAACCGGCAGGGATTAAAGATCGCCTGCCCGGAGGAGATCGCTTACTCCCAGGGCTGGATCGATGCGACGAAGCTGAAGAAGCTCGCCGCCCGCTACAACAAAAACGGCTACGGCCAGTATCTCTCAAGCCTGCTCAAGCTCGGCTCGCCGGATCTGAAAGGCCGGTAAGCCGCAGTCCAACAAAAAACCCAAGCGAAGAAAATCATCACGGCGTGAAAATCGAAGAAACCAAGCTGCCCGGAGTGCTGCTGCTGAAACCCAAAGTCTTCAAAGACGAGCGCGGCGCGTTTTTAGAGATCTGGCACGACGAGCGTTATACGGCGCTCGGTGTTCCGGGTCCTTTTGTGCAGGACAATGTCTCGCGATCGGTGAAGGGCGTACTCCGCGGACTGCACTACCAGCATCCGGACGATCAGGGCAAGCTGGTGCAGGTGCTTCAAGGCGAGGTATTTGACGTCGCCGTGGACGTGCGCAAGGGATCACCCACCTTCGGCCACTGGGTCGGGGCCACGCTCTCGGCGGAAAACGCGAAGCAGATGTGGATCCCGGAAGGCTTCGCCCACGGCTTTTGCGTCACCAGTACCGAAGCGGTGTTCGCCTACAAGTGCACGGAGTACTACCACCGGGCGTCGGAGTACGCGCTGCGCTGGAACGATCCGGACATCGGCATCAAATGGCCGATCAAAAAACCGGAGCTCTCGGACAAGGACCGCGCCGCGCCGCGCCTGAAAGACATCGAAGAAGCTCACCTGCCGGCATACGATCCCTGATGC
>JBFIYQ010000353.1:0-2216 GCA_041605275.1 Gammaproteobacteria bacterium | reverse complement strand
TCGGCAACGTTGAACCGCAACACATCATCCAGTTCCGCAATCTCGAGATTTTCGTAGAGGCGGTTTATCCGGTCGGGGTGAATACGTATCCTGCGCCTATAGCGAAGCACCGTTTCACCGACCCATGTTCCTTCGATCTCGGTTATATGGCTGCGGTCACGCACGCTCATGACTTCTTTCGGGATTTTGGCTTCACGCACGAAATCGAAGGTTTCCTCGCACACGCCGAGGAATTGATCCATGGTGCCGTAAAGCCGCGTTTTATGGTCAGAGAGCACGCCGGAGAGCTTGCGCGAAAAATAAACACGTAAAAGTTCCTTGATTCGATCCTTGAAGATATAGGTGACAATCAGCGCAAGGAAAACCGGCATCGACAGAGCGCCGTAGATGGTCTGATAGATAAACAGCACCGCGGTCGCAAAAAGCATGGAGAGGCCCGCCGCCAGACCGAACAACGTTTCTTGAAGCACCTTCCCGCCCGGCTGGGTTTGTGTATTGAGCTGCAACACGCTGCTGACGTAGCGTTTCAGGACGCTGCGCCGGTAGAGAAGAGTTTCGTTCGTGCCGCCCTCGTCTGCAATGGACGGAAAACCCCGGCTGCGGCGGTAATCGATTTCCTCTCGGATAATCGGTAGCAGGTGTTTTTCGGCTTGCGGATCGCGCGTGGACTTGGCGCCAGAAGCCCCTTCCAGCAATCGATAAGCACATTCTTCGAAAAGGAGACTCAAGAATTCGTCTCCAAAGCGAAAGGTGTTTTTCGCTTGGGGGAACATCGCTGCGCCGCGGATGCGAGGTTCCAGGCCGCGATACGCCCGCCGAATGGTGGAGACGCTGAGGGCATATCGTTCCCAGCGCCGCGCGCGCGCTTCTCCGAGGGGCAAGGCATTTGCCTGGTGAACAAACGTTCTCAGTGATTTCCTGACGACGCAGCAGAACAGCTTGACCTGGATAATGAACTTTTCAACGGACTGTGGATTCGCGTTCTCGGAAAGACGGAATACGGAGGCGCTCAGCCGGCTTAGCGGTCCGCTTGCGGTTGGAACGATAGCGTCGAGGGGAACCGAGGGCGTCCGGAGCCGGATGTGCGCATCCAGATCGTCGTAGAAGTTCGACTTACTGTAGTTGTCTCGGTTGATTCCCAGTGTTGGTGGCAAAAACAGGTACGCCTCCAGTTCGTACTCCTCCCGGTGAACGTCCCGGGGCACCGGATAGCCCAGCTCGAGGTCGAACTGGAATCTATCGCGAATCCGGACAACATCTTCCATGGGATGACGGCGAATACGGCTGTAATACGACTACTTGCGGTTGCTCAAAGATCGCCGCGAACAGCTTTTTCGAAAAGCGCGCTCAACTTTTGCCTCGTCAGGGGGACGGGATTGGTCGCTCCTGAGGGATCCTTTTCCGCCATGGGCGCGAGGGTTTCAATGTGATCTTCGGTCACGCCGATATCGTTGAGCGTGTTCGGTATGCCAATGATCTGGCGCAGCTCCAGTATCCACTGCAGCACGCTGTCGAAGGAGGGAATACCCAGGTCCAGGTAGCGAGCCAGGGCGGTCAGCTTCTCCTCGATCTCGGCGCGGTTGAATATCAACACGTAGGGCATGACTACCGCGTTGGTCAGCCCGTGGTGGGTATCGAGAACGGCGCCGCAGGGATGGCTCATGGCGTGCATGGCGCCCAAGCCCTTCTGAAACGCGGTCGCCCCCATGGTGGAGGCCACCTGCATCTGGGCCCGCGCCATGAGATTTTCGCCTTCGCTGCAGGCCACCGGCAGCCATTCCCTGATGAGGCGCATCCCCTCGAGCGCAATGCCCTGGGCCATGGGGTGATATACGGGGCTGCAGTAAGCCTCGAGGTTGTGCGACAGGGCGTCCATACCCACCGCGGCGGTGATGTGCGCCGGAAGCCCCGCGGTGAGCTCCGGATCGTCGATTACGATGGCCGGCAGCATCTTGGGATGGAAAATGATCTTCTTGGTGTGGTCGCGCTCATCGGTGATCACCGAGGCGCGGCCGACCTCCGATCCGGTGCCGGAAGTGGTGGGCACGGCCACCACCGGCGCGATGCCGTCGGCATTCACCCGGGTCCACCAGTCTTCGCGGTCCTCGAAGTCGAACAGCGGGCGCGACTGCCCCACCATCAGCGCGATGGCTTTTCCCGCATCCCGCGCGCTGCCGCCGCCGAACGCCACGACGCCGTCGTGATTGCCGTCGCGG
>JBFIYQ010000352.1:0-2301 GCA_041605275.1 Gammaproteobacteria bacterium | reverse complement strand
GCCCGCTGCCCCCGCCTGAGTTCAAGCCGCCAGAAGAATTCCCAGAGCTCGATCTCCCGCCCGTACCGCCCAAGCGCGAGCGCCTGCCGGTGGTGCTGCGCGTTTTCGTGCGCGAGTTTCGGATCAGTGGAAATACCGTTTTCTCGACCGAGGAGCTGAATCAGGTCACCGCCCCGTTCGAGAACCGCGAGATCACGAACAACGAGCTCGAAGAGGTGCGGCGGCAGCTGACCCTCTACTACGTCAACCGGGGCTATATCAATTCCGGCGCCGTATTGCCGGATCAGAAGGTTGAAGACGGCGTGATACAAATTCAGATCGTCGAAGGGCGCTTGAGCCGCGTCGAGGTCGAGGGCACCAAGGGGTTTCGAGAGGATTACTTCACACAGCGACTGAATCGGCGCGCCGGGCCGCCGCTCAACATCGGACCGCTGCAAGAGGAGCTGCAGATTCTGCTCCAGAGCCCGCTTATCGACGGCGTCAGGGCGCAGCTCGGACCCGGCGAGCGGCCTGGAGAGGCGGTGCTGAAAACCGAGGTGAAGGAAGCACGGCGCTGGGATTTGACCACCGTGTTCGACAACAAGCTCTCGCCCAGCCTGGGCGAGGGGAGACTGCTTTTGCTCGGCGAGCTGCGCAACCTGACGGGGAGCGGCGATGTCTTGAGCGGTGAGTTCACCTGGGCGGAGGGTATCGACTTCGCCGACGACTATAAGCTGCGCTACCGGCTGCCGGTCACCCTTCAGGACAGCGCACTCAGTCTCTATTACGAGAAGGGCGATGCGGTCGTCATCGAAGAGCCCTTCAATGCCCTCGATATCCGCACCCGGGTGGAGACCCGGGGCATTGAGCTCGAGCATCCCGTCATACGCACACCGAGTGAACGGCTCACGCTGGGCGCGATGCTGGAGCGCCGCAAAAGCAAGACCTTCCTGCTGGGAACCCCGTTTTCTTTCTCACCCGGCGTGGTGAATGGCCAGAGCGTGGTGTCGGTTGTCCGACTGATTGCGGACTGGCTGGCGCGTGGCAGCAGTCACGTCGTCTCGGCGCGCTCTACGCTGAATTTCGGTATCGACGCGTTCAATTCGACCGTGAACAGCGGCGACCTGCCGGACAGCGAGTTCGTCTCCTGGCTGGGTCAAGTCCAGTGGGCATGGCGCTTCGGTGAGCGAGGGCATCAAATTTCGTTCCGACTCAACGGCCAGGTGTCCGACGATCCGCTGCTGCCCGTGGAGCAGTTTTCCGTGGGTGGGCTCGACAGCGTTCGCGGCTATCGCACCAATCAGCTCGTGCGTGACGAAGGATGGAATGCGTCACTTCAATACCAGCTGCCGTTGTTCAGCAATCCGACGGGCCTGCGTAACCTGCAGCTGGCGGCATTCTTCGATGCCGGGGGCGCGCGCAACAAATCAGCCCCGAATCCCGATCCCCGGGATTTGAGCAGCATCGGCGGGGGATTGATCTGGAGTCCGAGTCCGAATCTGAGCGCGGAGCTGTACTTCGCTGAGGCACTGGATGACGTACCCAGCGGCGGCGAGCACAGTATCCAGGACGACGGCATCCACTTCCGGCTGGTGGTCAAGCCGTTATCGTGGCAGTAGTGCCAGATTGAATGTGACTGAAGCGAGGAAATTTCGGCTCACTATCCGCAGGAGCCCGGAACTGAAAGTAAAAGGAGGCCCGTTGCGGGCCTCCTTGCGTTAAGCATCTTTAGCTGGCCTTGGCGACCGTCAGCCGCCGGCGTTACGATCGTGAGCCGCCGCATCCGCTAGACCCGCCTCTTTGAGCAACGCCGCCCGCTGTTCACGAAGCTGATTGTTTGCGGGATTGGCGCTAATCAAGGTCGACAGCTGATCGATGGCGTCGTACCACACGCCCGACTCTGCGTAGAGCGCAGGCTTCACGAACTCGCCCGCCGCGCGCAGCCTGGCTTCCAGAGCCTGCGGGGCACTGATTCGCTTGATCGACCCGCCGGCGAGGATGTCGTTCGAACGCTGGTTGGGATCCGGAACCACGGCCACGAACCACTGGTACTCGGTATCACGCTTTAGAACGACGCCGTGATCTTTGAGGCGCACCGCGTGTACGCCCTTGTCGAACGGCGGCTTGAGCGTAATCTCGAGCAGCGGCTGGAAGGCTTCCTGGGGGCTTCCCATGGCCGTTACCGTCACTTCAACCGGATCCGTAATGCGCTCGGACACGTACCAGTAAATAGTGGGGTTTTCCTGCAGCGTGTAGCCGGTATGGTCCGGGGCCAGCACATCGAGCGTGATGGCGGATGCACCGGCGCTGCGCGATCCGCCG
>JBFIYQ010000351.1:0-2326 GCA_041605275.1 Gammaproteobacteria bacterium | reverse complement strand
GATGCCGGTAACGCACTGGCCCACGTGACACTGCATGCAGGCGATGCATCCGCCGGCGATGATGGTGGAGGTGCCGAAGGCCACCGCGTCGGCGCCGAGACATAGCGCCTTTACCGCGTCGATGCCGTCGCGAAGGCCCCCCATGAGCACGATTTCGATGTCGTCGCGCCGCCCGATTTCCTCAAGCGCGTCCAGCGCCTCGATAATCGCCGCGAGCGTAGGGATGCCTACGTAGTCGATAACCTCCGAGCTGCCGGCGCCGGTGGATCCCTGCATGCCGTCAAGCTCGATGAAGTCAAAACCGTCTTTGACCGCAATCTTGACATCGTCACGGATACGGCCCGCGCCCATCTTCACGCTTACCGGCAGCCGGTAGCCGGTGGCTTCGCGGAACTCCTCGACTTTGATCACCAGATCGTCGGCGCCGAGGATGTCCGGGTGCCGGGACGGCGATCGCAGATCGATGCCGTGGGGAATGCCGCGGATGCGGGCGAGCTCCGGCGTCACTTTCTTTGCCATCAGCTGGCCACCCAGTCCAGGCTTGGCGCCCTGGGAAATGTAAATTTCCAAACCATCAGCGCGGTTCATGTCGTGGATATTCCAGCCTAAGCGCCCGCCCAAGCACTGGAAGATGAGCTGCTTGGCGGCGTCGCGCTGGGCGTTACTCATACCGCCTTCGCCGGTATTCTCGGCGATACCGGAAAGACTCGACGCGAGCCCCACCGCGCGCTTGGTGGAGGCGCTCAAGGCGCCGTAGCTCATGGGCGCAATCATCACCGGCATGCTGAGCTTCAAGGGCCGCGCTCCGTTGATGCCGCCGATCTCTGTGTACATCTTTACCTTGCCGACCACATCCGGCTCGCTGCCGGCGCGGGAGAGATCTTTTCTGAACGCCAGGTCGGAGACATGGGGCAGGGCGCGCGCGCCGCCGTACCCGCGGATGCGGTAACGGCCGATCTGGGACTTGATGAAAACGTCTTCCTGGATCTTGGGGTTCCAGTAATCCGAGATTCCGGAGAAGTTGAAAAACGGAATGCTGCGCATCTGCCGCTCGCTGGTGGGGTAGCGCAGCTTCTTGCCGGCGTTGACGACTTTCTTGAACGTCCCCTTGAACGAAAGCTGGTAGCGATCCAGGAACGCCATGATGTCGTCCACCTCGGCGCTGTCGATGTCGGTGAGCATGGCGTCGGAGCCCAGATCCTGGACCGTGCCGCCGACAAAGATGTCGCCGGCGGTCATGTCCTCACCAATATGCTCGCCGGAATCGCCGAGGATGATGATGCGCCCGCCGTACATCATGTAGCCGGCCATGAAGTTGGCATTGCCGGCGCAGCACAGGGTTCCGGCTTTCATCACTTGACCGGCGCGGGATCCCATGTTGCCGTGAACGACAATCTCGGCGCCGCGGATTGCGACGCCGGCAATGGCGCCGGCATTGCCTTTCACCACCACCGAGCCCTTGTACATGTTGTCGCCCAGGCCCCAGCCGACGTTTCTGTCGACGGTGAAATGCGCTGCGTCTGTAAGCCCTGCGCAGAAGTAGCCGGCGGATCCGCGGATATGCACGTCGATCTCGTGGACCAGACCGACACCAATGTGGTGACGGGCGTCGGGATTAATGACCTCGACGTTTTCGCCGCGTTCTCCGCAGGCGCGGATTTGCTCGTTCGCTTTGCGAACGGAAATCTGGCTTAAATCGATCTGGACCATGTGGCGTAGGTGCCGGGTGGGGGCTCCTTGGTGTCCAGCGCCTGGCCGGGAAACAGGCGGTTCAACGATACTTCTTCTGAAGCGACGGCGATCAGGTCGTCATTCTCGTACATGATCATGGGCTTTGCCGCCAGGCGGTCCTTGGCGTAACCAATTTCATCCTTGGTAGAAACAAGGAAGGAAAAAGTGCCGTCCAGATCCTCGATGGATGTTTTCAGCGCTTCTTTCAGCGGGATGCCCTGAGCCAGCTTGTCGGCTAGATACACCGCGATGAGCTCGCTGTCGTTGTCGGTGGTGAACTCGAAGCCGCGCTGCTCTAGGCGCCTTCGCATCTTCCAGTAGTTGGTGATCTGACCGTTGTGGACGATGGCGACGTCCTCGAAGCCCGTGGCCCAGAACGGGTGGGCGGCTTCCGGCTTGACGTCGGATTCGGTGGCCAGACGCACGTGCCCCAGACCGTGGGTGCCGCGAAACTCGTGCACGTGGTAGCGCTCGTCCACGTCGTGGGCACCGCCCACGTCCTTGATGATCTCCAGGCTGGAGCCGATGGAGACCACCCGCGCCACGTGCTCCATGTCGTAGGCGAACTTCTGCAGGTCGCCGTCGAACTCCACCG
>JBFIYQ010000350.1:0-2359 GCA_041605275.1 Gammaproteobacteria bacterium | reverse complement strand
CCCGGCGGAAACCCGGCCTCCTCAACCAGCCTGGCGAATTCCAGCATCGGTGCCGGCGCGTCCTCGGAAGCCTTCAGCACCACGGTGTTGCCGGCGGCAAGCGCGGGCCCCAGCTTTGTGGCGCTCAAGAACATCTGCGCATTCCAGGGCACGATAGCGGCCACCACGCCGATGGGCTCGCGGGTGGTGAAGACGTGCAGATCCGGTTTGTCGATGGGCAGCGTGGCGCCTTCGATTTTGTCGGCCAGGCCCGCGTAGTACCAGTAATAGTCGGCCACGTAGCGGGTCTGGCTGCGGGTTTCCCGCTTAAGCTTGCCGCTGTCGATGGTTTCCACGTCGCCGAGACGCTCGGCGTTCTCGGAAATCAGATCGCCCAATCGCCGCAGCAGCTTGCCGCGCTGGGTCGCGGTCATGGACGCCCACGGTCCGTCGTAAAGCGCGCGCCTGGCCGCGGTCACGGCGCGATCCACGTCGGCCCCGCTCGCCGCCGGCATGACCGCCCAGGGCTCTCCGGTCGCCGGATTGATGCTTTCGAAAGTGGCGCCGTCGGAGGCGTCGCACCAGGCGCCGTCGATGAAAAGCTGGTAACGGGCAAAATCGTTCATCGTTTTTTCTCTGCGTTCAAAAGGAACGCTTTCAGCATTTTGTTGAATTCTTCCGCCGCCTGAAGCGGCAGCATGTGACGCACGCCGGGAATGATCCGGCACTCGGCGTTTGGCATCGCTTCGCTCATGCGCCTCGCCATGTCGGGCGTCGAGCCGGTATCGTCTTCACCTGTCATCACCAGCGCCGGCGTCTTGATTTCATCAAGCCTGCCCGCAAGCAGCTCATCGGCATTGGCGAAGAGGCGGTAGGCGGGCGAAAAACCGTCTGCTGTGTTGGCGCGCAACCGCCGCTCGATTTTCTCGACTTCACTCTGATGCGTCTCGCGATAGGCATCGGTGAACCATCGCGCCAGCGCGGACTCGGCAATGGACGCGGGGCCGTCGCGCTCCGCCTGCTCGAGCCGCTTCAACACGGCTGCCCGCGCGCTTTCGCCGCGGTCGTAGACACCACTCACCAGTACGAGGCTGAGTACACGATCGTTATGCGCGAGGGTGAACGCCTGGGCAATCAACGCGCCGAGTGAAAACCCCACCACGTGGGCGTGATGGATGCCTTCTTCGTCGAGCAGGGCGGCAAGCTGTGCAACCAAGTCGTCGAGATCAAGCTTGCCCGGCCACGGCGTCGTATCGCCGTGACCGATCAGGTCGTAGCGCAAAATGGTGAAGTCTTCCCTCAGCGCCTTCGCCTGGGCCGACCACATTGCGTGATCAAGACCCACGCCGTGGATCAGCACCACGCAGGATCCGTGGCCTTCGACCACGCGATGGGTATTGAAGTCCGGCAAGGACGCTCTGGCCCGCTCGCCCATGAGGATCAGGCGACGCGGCTTTTGGCGCTGCCTTGAAACCTCGGCATCACTTCCTCGGTGAAAAGCTTCACCGATCGCATGCACGCCTCGTGATCGACCCCGGGAAAGTTCGACCACACTAAAAGCGTCTGGATGTTGAGCTTGTCGCGCATCTCCTCGATTTTCTCCGCCACGTAGTCTGACGTGCCGAACAGCAGGTTGCGCGGATGCAGCCACTCATAGGAGAGCAGGTCCAGCTTGCCCGGGGTTTCCGGCAGCTTCTCGCCGGGGAAGGTGTGGTTGCCCAGTCCCCGCCAGTGGCACACCCAGCGCAGGTAATCGAGGATGCCGTCGCCTCCTAAGCGCTCGGCCTCTTCCATGGTTTCGGTGACGAACATGTCGCGCACCAGGGCGACGCCTTCGCCTAAAGCCACGTCGTGCCCGCGGGCTTCGGAGGCCGCATCCCTATAGCGCTCGAAGCGCCACACCAGAGAATCCGTCGGCGGGATCCACATCATGGCGTTCAAGTCGTTTTGCGCCGCGAAGGTAATGGAGCCTTCGCCGTCCACCACCTGCCACAGCGGCGGATGCGGCTGCTGCAGCGGCCGCGGCACCAGGGCGAGTTTTTTGAGCTCCTTGCTCTCCATGTCCATGAATTCCGGCGACGGCGGGCTCATGGCATGGTTCCAGGCGAAGCCCGGATCGGGATAGTGGTAGTGCTCGCCCTCGAAGTCGAAAAACTCCTGGCTCCAGGCGCGGCGCAAGATCTCTAGCGTCTCCTCGAAGATCTTGTAGTTCTGCGCCGGGTTGCGGGTGTCCGCGGTTTTGTTGAGCTGGATGGCCTCGCGCCCGTATATGCCGCGGCCTAAGCCGATTTCCGTGCGACCGTTGCACATGTGATCCAGCATGGCCAGATCCTCGGCCACCCGAAGCGGGTGCCAGTAGGTGACGATGTTGGCCGCCTGG
>JBFIYQ010000349.1:0-2400 GCA_041605275.1 Gammaproteobacteria bacterium | reverse complement strand
TGAGCAATTGATCCGAGACGACGGGCTGCTCATCGTCGGCGCCGAGTATTCGCTGGAGACCGGGGTGGTGGAGTTCTTTGACGGTTTGCCCGCACAGGACTGACAAACCTTAGTCACCGCGGACGGTCTGGCGGCGACTAAGAATCTCACACTGCCGCCGGCCCGAGAGAGAGCAAATCGGGGACATCCTGGCGGTCATGGAGCAGCTCGAGGCCGTATAACTCGAACGCCTAAGCTCGAATAAGAGCCTCCATCAGCTAGACTGAGTACGTGACAACGCGGTCTGGAACCCGAGATCTAACTATCGGTCGTCAGCGGTGTTTGTAATAAAAGGCCTGTTGAAGAGCATCCCCGCGGTCATCGTCCTTGCGGCATGCGTCGCAGTTGCCGGCCGGCTCGAAGCGCTTGCCTATGGCGGCATCTTCGTCACCCTGGCGGTGATATTAGTACTGGTGTTCGTCGCGGCGATGGTTTGGGCGTACTTCATACCCTGGATGAGGCACGAGTTCCTGGTGTCACTGTGCCCTATCCCGGTTGTTGTGCTGGTCATCGTTTCCTATTACTCGGGTTTCACCGGCCGCGAATTGTTCCATAGCTTTAATCTTGCTTACGTGGCGCAGATTTGCCTGGCACTGGGCGTGCCTTGGGTGACCGGGACTGTGCTTGGTTCACGCATCAGACGGCAAAAATACGCTTGAACTCAGATCAGCCGCGCCGCGCCAACTGATCCAGCAGCTGCCGCGACTCGTTGACCAGATCGTTGACAAACTCCGCCGCCGGCCGGCCGCGGATGAGGCCCACACCCTGCCCCGCCCACATGGCCATGAAGCTCGGATCGCCGCGCTCGGTAGCCGCCGCGCGCAGTTCTCTGGAAACCGAGTACTGCGCCGGATAGGGCAGATAGGGTTCGTCCAGCGCCTCCACCTCTTCGATGTAACGATTGCGAACGGCGCGCGCCGCTTTGCCCGACATGGCCTCGGATAGATGGGTTTCCTCGGCCGTCGTGCTGCGCAGGGAACTTCGCCAGGCATCGGCGATTGGAGCTTCCGGGCAGCCGAGAAACGCGGTGCCCATCTGCACCCCGGACGCGCCCAGGGCGAGACAGGCGACGATGCCGCGGGGGTCCATGATCCCGCCCGTCGCGACAACGGGGATCGAGACCGCATCGACGACCTGTGGCACCAGCGCCAGGGTTCCTATGAGCGCCTTGCGGTAATCCACCGTGAACGTGCCCCGGTGCCCGCCGGCCTCCGCCCCCTGGCCAATCACCGCGTCCACGCCTAGGTCCTCGAGTGTTTTGGCCTCCGCGACCGTGGTGGCCGAGCAGATCACTTTCGCCCCGTTCTCGTGAATGCGCGCCACGTCCGCGGCATCGATGCCGAAGTGAAAGCTGATCACCGGCACCTGCTCCTCGATCAGGACATCGAGCTGGGCATCGTGGGGACCGAACATGGGACCCGGCTCGGGCACCGGACCCAGCCCAAGCTCCGCGTGGTAGGCCGTCAGCCTCGCCGTCAGCTTGGGACCCGGCCGCGCGCTGCGGTCGAACTCCTCGGCCTGCCTGGAAAATAGATTGATGTTGAATGGGCGGTTGGTGCGCTGGCGGATGGCCTGCACGGTAGCGCGCAGCCGATCCGGCGGCGTGGCCGCGGCACCGAAGCTCCCCAGCGCCCCGGACTCGCTCACCGCGGCTACCAGCTCCGGGTTGGTGGCGCTCGCCATGGGCGCCTGGATGATGGGATGCTCGATTTCGAAAAGGTCTAAGAGTCTCCGATCGGGCCACATGAGGCGACTCCTCTCTAGGGCTTAAGGCAGCGCCCACCAGATTAATAGAAGTCCCGCCGAGATCCCCAGTATGAAAAGTCCCCAGAGGGTGCCCACGTTGGTCTCGTCGCCGAACTTGTCGGAGATTTTCAGCGCCCGGGCAAAAAGCGCGAAGCCGGATCCGCCTCCCAGGAGCAGAAGAACAGCGCCCACGATGAGAACGATAATGTCAAAAGTGCTCATTTAACAATGCCGACCTATTCGAAGTCCACTTCCCGCACGTTCTTCCTGACGCGGTTTTCCTCAACGTATTTACGCAGCAGCTCTCTCATGGCCTCGCCATCCTTAATCGCCCGAATGGTAACGACGGGATGGGATCGGTCCGAAGTCTTAAGCACCACGTTACCGAGAGAAAAAATTCTGAGCCAGAACGGCTGCTCCAGCTTGTAGTCCCGCACCCGGTAGAGCTCCAGGTCGTCGGTCTCCTTGTTCAGTACGCCGTGTCGCAGGCGCAGCCGCTCGGTGGTGAGCTCGTACTTGGTGTACTTAACCACCAGCCACTTCCATAAGATCACGAACAGTGGAATCACCAGCCAGAAAAACAAGCCCAGAAGAATGAACGCCGGCAGATTCACC
>JBFIYQ010000348.1:0-2409 GCA_041605275.1 Gammaproteobacteria bacterium | reverse complement strand
CCGGAGGGAAGGCACGCGGGGCGGATCGAGGTAAAGACACGGGGCGGAGACCGCTTCGAGCAATTTGTCGAGCATCGCCTCGGCAGCCCGAAAAAACCGCTGTCCGAAGGCCGCATCCGGGAGAAGTTTCGCGACAATGCCCGGACGCTCCTGAATGACGCGGCGGTTGCGAGGCTGGAAGGCCTGATTGATGCGCTCGAGGGGTTGAGCAACGTATCGGCTATTGCCGACGCTTGTGTGGTCGAAGAGTGATCTGTGACACCTGGCGAGTCACCTGTTGCCTGAAACGGTTCAGGAAGCTTTGCCGAAGCCACCGCCGCCGGGAGTCTCCACTACGAACACGTCGCCCGGGGCCATGTCCGTCAAATCGGTGCCGCCCAGATTTTCCACCCTGCCGTCTTTTCGAATGACGTAATTCTTTCCTCTGGCGCCGGGCTCGCCGCCGGCAACGCCCCAGGGCGCCTCCGTGCGGTGGCTGGAGAGGATTGCCGCGGTCATGTTTTCCAGAAAACGCACCTTTCGAATGGTGCCGTCTCCGCCTCGGTGCTTGCCTTTGCCTCCGCTTCCCCTGCGGATCTCGAAGCTCTCCAGTCGAACCGGGAAGCGCCACTCCAGCACTTCCGGATCCGTCAGACGCGCATTGGTCATGTGGGTATGCACCGCATCGCAGCCGTCGAAGTCGGGACCGGCGCCGGATCCCCCGCAGATGGTCTCGTAGTACTGGTGGCGATCGTTGCCCCAGGTGAAGTTGTTCATCGTGCCCTGGGCCGAGGCGAGCACGCCCAGGGCGCCGTATAGCGCGTCGGTAACGCACTGAGAAGTTTCCACGTTGCCGGCGACCACCGCGGCCGGATATTCGGGCGCCAGCATGGAGTTTGGTTGAATGACGATCTGGATCGGTTTCAGGCAGCCGTCATTCATGGGGATTGCATCCTCCACCAGGGTGCGGAAGACGTAAAGCACGGCGGCACGGCAGACCGCCGATGGCGCATTGAAGTTGCTGTCCAGCTGCATCGAGGTGCCGGTGAAATCAATGCGGGCGCTGCGCGCGTCCTTGTCGATGCTGATGTTCACTTTGATCACGCTGCCGCTGTCCATGGGATAAGTGAAGGCGCCTTCCTTCAGCGCGCCCAGCACCTTGCGCACCGCGCCTTCGGCGTTGTCCTGAACGTGCTGCATGTAAGCCTGCACCACGGGCAGCGTGAACTGGGTCACCATCTTCTTCAGCTCCTGCACCCCTTTCTCGCAGGCGGCAATCTGCGCCTTCAGATCGGCGATGTTCTGCACCACGTTTCGCACCGGATACTGACCGGAAGTGAGCAGCTCGGTCATTTCCTTTTCCAGAAACTTTCCTTTATCCACCAGCAGCATGTTATCGATGAGCACGCCTTCCTCGTCGATGTGTCTGCTGTGGGGCGGCATTGAGCCCGGGGTGATGCCGCCGACGTCGGCGTGGTGGCCACGGGAAGCGACGTAGAAGAGGATCTCGTCGCTGTCCTCGTGGAATACCGGCGTGATCACGGTGATGTCCGGCAGATGGGTGCCGCCGTGATAGGGATCGTTCAGCGCGTAGACGTCTCCGCGATTCATCTGCCCGTCGCGCTTGCGGATGATCTCCTGAACGCTTTCGCTCATGGATCCGAGGTGCACCGGCATGTGGGGTGCGTTGGCGATGAGCTTTCCCTGCTGGTCGAAAATGGCGCAGGAAAAATCCAGGCGCTCTTTGATGTTCACCGAGTAAGCGGTGTTTTCCAGCGCGGCCCCCATCTGCTCGGCGATGTTCATAAATAGGTTGTTGAACACCTCGAGCATTATGGGATCCGCTTCGGTGCCGACCACTTTGCGTTTCGGCAGGGCGACTACCCGTTTGAGCACCAGGTGATTGCGTGGCGTCACCTCTGCCCGCCATCCGGGCTCGATGACGGTGGTGGCGTTGGCCTCCTTCAGGATTGCCGGGCCGTCCAGGGTGTCTCCCGGCAGCAGCGTTTCCCTATCGAAAATCGGCGTTTCGCAAGCCGCGCCGGCCATGTACGCGTTGGTCACCGCGATAGACGCAAGGGGCGCCTCCCGCGCCGCCACCTCACGCTCGGGTTCTTCCGGACTGTCGGTTTCTCCGATGGCTTCGATGGAAATGGCTTCCGCCAGCAACCGCTTGTCCGGCATGAGGAACCCGTAGCGGTCCCTGTAGGCGTTTTCGAAGGCCTCGACGATGTCGCTTCGGCTGCCGAAGGGCACCACCAGCGCCGAGTCCGTGCCTTCGTAGCGGATGTGAATCCGCTTGACCACGCGCATGTGATCGTCGGCGATTCCCTGAGCGTGGATCTCGGCTCCCACCTCGTCGCCCAGCTTGGCGTAGCGCGCCTCAAGTCCCGAGACCAGGGAGTCGTCAAGCGGCGACTCCACCGCCTG
>JBFIYQ010000347.1:0-2417 GCA_041605275.1 Gammaproteobacteria bacterium | reverse complement strand
GATGATGGCCGGTACCGCAACCACAGCCCGGGGGTCTGCCTGCACGATGAGCACCAGCACCGCCGCCACCATCAGCTTGTCCGCCACCGGGTCCAGAAACGCTCCGAAGCGCGAGGTCTGCTTGAGTCTGCGGGCAAGGAAACCGTCCAGCCAGTCGGTCATCGCCGCCACAGCGAAAATGGCGGCACAGACCGCGTTGGCCCAGGAAAAAGGCAGATAGAACACGCCCACGAACACCGGTATCAGCAGTATTCGAAAAACCGTCAGGCTGTTGGGTATGTTCAAGCTCAGTCCCGAAATGCGTCGTAAATGGCCTGCGCCAACGCCCGGTTGATCCCGCGTACCCGGGCCAGATCCTCGACCCCGGCTCTCGCCAGCGCCTGGAGGCCGCCGAACTCGGTGAGCAAGCGCTGCCGGCGTTTGGCGCCGATCCCGGGAATGCTCTCCAGCACCGAGTTGCCCCGGGCCCGTTTGCGTCTCGCCCGGTGACCGCTGATAGCGAATCGATGCGCTTCGTCCCGGATTTGTTGTATCAGATGCAGCGCCGGCGAGTCCGCCGACAAGGTCACGGGACGGGCCTCCTTATTTATATATAGTTGCTCCATGCCAGGTTTTCGCGACGGTCCTTTGGCCACGCCGATTAAAGTGAGTTCCCCGAGCTGCAGCTCCTCCAGAACCGAAACCGCCTGAGTGAGCTGGCCCTTGCCACCGTCGATGAGAATCAGGTCCGGAAGCTTGCCGTCCTCTTCCCGCACCCGGCGGTAACGCCGGCTCAGCGCTTCGTGCAGGGCGCCGTAGTCATCCCCCGGAGCCACCGTCTTGATATTGAAGCGGCGGTAGTCGGACTTGAGCGGCCCGTCGGATTCGAACACCACGCAGGACGCCACCGCGGCTTCCCCCGAGGTGTGGCTGACGTCGAAACACTCGATGCGCGACGGCGCCTCGTCCAGAGACAAAGCGTCCTGGAGCGATTCGAGACGCGCGCGCACGCTGGCGCGATCGGCGTGGCGCTGCTTGAGCGCCAGCGCTGCGTTTTGCTTTGCCATCTCGATCCAGCGGGCGCGCTCTCCCCGCGTCCGGGCTTTGAGCGCCACTTTGTGCCCGGCGCGGTCTTCAAGCACAGCGGCAATCAGCTCGGATTCTTCCACCGGATGGCTCAGCAGGATCTCCTTGGGTATCAGCCGGCTGGCCGAGCGGGACAGGTAGTACTGAGGCAGAAAGGCCCGCAGGATTTCCTCGGGGGTGGCGCCGGCGGCGTGGCTCGGGGTTACCGTTCGGCTGCCGAGGCTCTGTCCGTTTCTCACCACGAACACCTGAACGGCGGCGAGACCCTCCCCGGTGGCGGCGGCGATGACGTCGATGTCGCCACCCGCACCGCTGATGTACTGGCGCTCCTGCACCCTTCGCAAGCTCGCAATCTGGTCGCGGTAACGACTGGCCATCTCGTAGTCCAGGGATTCGGCCGCCTTGTTCATGCGGGTGACCAGCTCTTCGATCATCTCCTCGCTGCGGCCTTCAAGGAACATGCTGGCGTGGCGCACGTCTTCGCCGTAGTCGGCTTCACTCACCAGGCCGACGCAGGGCGCTGTGCAGCGCCTTATCTGGTACTGCAGGCATGGACGCGTGCGGTTCTTGAAGAACGAGTCCTCGCACTGGCGAACGCGAAACAGCTTTTGCAGCTGGGTGAGCGTCTCACGCACGGCGCCCGCGCTGGCGTAGGGGCCGAAGTAGCGCCCTTTTTTGCTTTTGGCCCCGCGGTAAAAAGCGAGCCGGGGAAAATCCTGATGGGTCGAAAAGTAAATATAGGGAAAGCTTTTGTCGTCCCTGAGCAGAATGTTGTAGCGCGGTCGGTGGGCCTTGATCAGGTTGTTCTCGAGCAAAAGCGCTTCGGTTTCGGTGTGGGTGGCGGTTACCTCGACCCGCGCGGTATTGGACATGAGCGCGCGGGTTTTGGGCTCCACGTGACCTTTGGCGCCAAAATAGCTGGAGACCCGTTTTTTCAGGTTGCGCGCTTTGCCCACGTAAATCACCTGATCCCGCACGTCCATCATGCGGTACACCCCTGGCTGCGGCCCCAGGGTGCGCAGGAGCGCCTCGGCGTCGAAGGCCGGCCGGGCGTCTTGCTCAGACGCTGTTCTTTTCTCTTCAGAACTCATCGCAGATCATGGTACGTGGCGCCAAAGTGGGCGCAAAGGGGCGCCACGCCCGTGCGCTGAATCAGCTGAAAGCCAGATCCCGCGCGCGCTTCATCGCGCGCTTGAACATGGCCGGCGTGAGCCGCCGGGTCTGGGTGTTGTAGCGGCTGCAGTGGTAGCAGTCCACCAGGCGGCGTCCATTGTCGAAGCGGTGGACCTTTGCGTGGGCGAACGGAAAACGCGACGGGGATAAATCCAGCGCCAACAGCACCGCCCGGTGGG
>JBFIYQ010000346.1:0-2427 GCA_041605275.1 Gammaproteobacteria bacterium | reverse complement strand
GAAGAAACCACGGATGGACGCGGTGATGAGCAGAAGCCTGAGATTGAGGGCGAAGCCCGCGATGAAAGCCACGGCCACGCCGGCGCCCGCGGCGAGGCGCTCGACGGCGACGATCTGGGATGAGCCGGCGAACACCAGCACGCTCATCAGGCCGGTCTCCGCCCAGCTCAACCCGGCCTGGGAAGCCAGCAGGCCGAAGGCAAGGCCGTAGGCGAGGACGCCAATGGCAAGCGGCACAATGGCCCGCGCGCCGCCCACCGCTTCCGATCGCGCGTCACTCCCCATGCTTTAAGCTGTGCCCGGGTTCACGAGACGTAGGTTAAATGACACTGAAGCCTTAGCCGGATGACCTCAATCCGATTGTTGCTCAGCTTGTAAGGACACGTACCTGGTCGGGATCCAGATCCAGATTCACCCGTTCTTCGTTTTCAAACGCCCGTCGCCCGGACTGGTGGGCGTCGTCGACAATCAGCGTATTGTTTCCCACGGTGACGCTGTAGCGGATCAGTCCGCCCAGGAATTCCCGATGCGTGACTTTGCCCTGAAGGCGCGTGCTTCCTTCAGGGCGGGGCGTTTCGGCGCTGCAGATTTCCAGGCTCTGGGGGCGGAACATGGCGACCACCTCGTCACCGGGTTTCAAGTTCTCGTCCGTAAGAGGCAAACGTATCCCGTCTCTTGAATCGAACAGCAGGCCGCCGTCGGTGTTCGCCACCCTTCCGTCCACCAGGTTCGCGGTGCCGAGAAAACTCGCCACGAACCGGTTCGCCGGCGCGTCGTAGAGCGCCATGGGCGCGCCCACCTGCTGGATGATGCCCCCGTTCAGCACCGCCATGCGGTCGGAGATGGTGTTCGCTTCCTCCTGATCATGGGTGACGAAGATGGTCGTCAAGCCGAGCTTGCGCTGAAGCTCCAGGATTTCCCGGCGCATCTGCACGCGAAGATTAGCGTCCAGATTCGACAGCGGCTCGTCGAGCAGCAGCACCTGAGGCTCCACCACCACGGTGCGGGCGAGCGCCACGCGCTGCTGCTGGCCGCCCGAAAGCTGCGACGGTCGCCGCTCGGCGAACTCCAGAAGACCGACCAGGTCCAGGGCGTCATCGACGCGCCTGCGGATCTCCGGCGGCGGCACTTTGCGCTCCTCGAGGCCAAAGGCGACATTCTTGCGCACCGTCATGTGGGGCCACAGCGCGTAGTTTTGGAACACCAGTCCAACATTTCGCTCCCAGGGCGCGAGGCGGGTGACCTCCCTGCCACCGATCAGCACCCGTCCCGTGGACGGCATGGGACCGAAACCGGCAATCAGGCGCAGCAGCGTGGACTTGCCGGAACCCGAAGGCCCGAGAAAGGTGAAAAACTCGCCCGGCGCGATCTCCAGGCTGACGTTCTCGAGCACCGGCGCCGTTCCGAAGGAGAGCGTGATGTTCTCGATGGTGACGCCGACGGTGTCTGCGGCGGGTTTGGTGGTCACGCCTTCAGGCTCCTGCGGCTATCGCGACATCAGGCGCGCGTTCCTGACTGCGTCGCTCGATGAAGCGGTGCGAGAAGTAGGTCGCAAGACTCACGATGACTACGGCGATGATCCCGAGCGCGGCTCCGGGACCCCGGCCCGCCGAGGACTGCATGAACTCGTAGATGCCGTAGGCGAGCGGCGCATCCGACTCCGCCGACACCAGCATGATGGTGGCCGAGAGCTCCACCGAGGCAGTGGCGAAGCTGGTGATGAAACCCGCCAGTATCCCTCCGGACATCAGCGGCACCACGATGCGGGTGACGGTCCGCGACTTGGTGGCGCCCAGATTCTCCGCCGCTTCCTCCAGGGTCTCGCTCACCTGTTGCAGCGCCGCCACGCAGGCGCGAAGCGCATAGGGCAGCCTGCGAACGGCCAGCGCTATCACGATGATGACCCACCAGGTGGCGAGCGGCTTGTCGATGATGGGCACGTTGAAGTCGTAGAAGGTGCGCAGGTAGCCAATCCCGATGACTACGCCGGGTATCGCCACCGCGCCCATGGCGGCGAAATCCAGCCACTTACGCCACGCGAGCTGCGTGCGCCAAACGATATAGGCGATGGACGTGGCGAGAATTACGTCGATCAGCCCGGCAAGGCCGGCGTAGAGCAAGGTGTTGTTGATGTACTGCATAGAGGTTTCGAACACCGTGGCGTAGTGGGCCCAGGTGAAGGCATCCGGCAGCACGCTGAATGACCAGATGGTGCCGAAGGAGAGCAGTGCGAGGCCCAGGTGAGGCGAGAGCACCAGCAGCAGAATGAGAATGACCACGGCGTAACATCCGACCTTTTCCCAGCCGCGCAAATCGCGCTTGGACAGGCCGCCACCCCCTTTCTGCACCGTGGCGTAATCCTTGCCTTTGAGCGCAAGAAAGGAAAACCACAAGGCCAGCAGGGAGCAGGCCACCAGGATCACGGAG
>JBFIYQ010000345.1:0-2428 GCA_041605275.1 Gammaproteobacteria bacterium | reverse complement strand
GACACGGTGCTGATTCCCGGCGCTTCCGGCGGCGTCGGCACCGCGCTGATCCAGCTTTGCCGGCAGCGGGGCGCGGTTCCTATCGCCATGTGCGGCGAAGGCAAAGCGGAACAGGTGCGAAGCATCGGCGCTGAGGCCGTGATGGCGCGTTCACCTGAAGATCTCTCGGCGGAGCTCGAGTCCGCCGTCGGCAGCAAGCAGGTGGACGTGGTGGCTGACGTGGTGGGGGGCGCGCTGTGGCCGCAGCTCATCGAGGCGCTGCGCCGAGGCGGGCGTTACACCTGCGCCGGCGCCATCGCCGGGCCGGTGGTGGCGTTCGATCTGCGCACCTTTTATCTGAACGACCTGACCTTTACCGGCGCCACCATTATCCCCCCTGGTCTGTTCGCCAGCCTGGTGGGCTATATCGAGCGCGGAGAAATCAGGCCGCTGCTCGCGGGGACCTGGCCGCTTCAGAAGCTGCGCGAGGCCCAGACCGAGTTCTTGAAGAAAAAACACGTCGGCAATCTGGTCGTGATCATCAAAGAGTAAACTGAAAGGGTTACCCGGATTTCCTTAAACCCGGACAGCGAGCTGTGATAGTGAGGCGTTTAGCCGGATCAGGAGGGAGCTCGATGAACTCATCGACGTCTGCCGGCAAAACCCGGAAACGGTGATGCTTTGCCGTAAGGCCGATGGCGTGAAATATGCCGGCGCTTTCGCGCCGGCGTAAATTTCTGATTGTTGCGCTTTGCGAGCTGCTTGGGGTCGCTTGACTACTTACAGGCGAACGACGCTTTGAGCGTCGCCATCAAAGCGTCGGCGGCCGGCATGGCGGTGCGCTTCGCATAATCCTCGTGCATCCAGCGCATGAACGCCCAGCGCACCTCGTCGGCGGTGTTCACCTCCGGCGGGCACACGCCGGTGGCTTTGCCGGTGGCGCCGACTTTGTGCATGGCCTCGACGAAGCCGACGATATACTGCTCGCACTCGGTCTCGGCCGCTTCGCCCCAGCGCGAATCGTTATCCGCGTTCTGACAGGGCGAGAGCAAATCCTTTGCGTTGTATCCGGTTCCCATGAAGTCAGCACCGGATGGCACCGAGGCGACGAGAAAAACACCACCCAGCACAATCGCGGTCAAGATTTTCATCTCACGCTCCATCACTCACTGCCCCTTCGCTTTCTTCTCGCCCAGCGCATGTATGGCCTGATCCATCACTTCCTGGTGCTGCTTGTTGTTCACGAACGCCGGAGAGTTGACCTTGTTCCAGAGCGACTCGTCGGTCATGTTCTGGTGGCAGCCCATGCACAGCCCGGTGCGCTCCATCTTGTCGCGCTGCTCCTGGGTCAGCGGACCCGTCAGCGGCCAGTGCGAGCCGATGGTCACCAGCTCCTCGCCCTCGGGCGTGACGATCTGGCTCAGGTCATGGTTGAGCTTCGGAATCGGCTGGCTCTGCAACTGGGAGATGCTCGGTATGATCTGACCGAAGGCGGTCTCCAGATCCACCGTGAAGCCCTTGTCGTAGCCCTTCATGAAGCGGCCACCCGAGATGCCGTAGCCCAGCGCCTTCGGGTTGTTGTGGCAGCTTTCGCAGGTGCGCGCCTCACGCCCGGCGGTGTGCGGCTGAACCGCGGCGTGATCGAGACCTTTCTTGCCGTCCGGCGTGGTCCAGATCTCGTTGTGCACCACAGTGTTGCCGTCCTTGTCGATGACGGTGGTGATCACCTGGCACCCAGGCATCAGCGGGCTGACCCGGCCTTCGCCGTTGATTCCGAGGGTCGGCTCTTCCCATCTCAAGAACGAGCGCGTTTCCGAAACCTTGCCCGGTCCGGTCAGGCCGTTGGTGCCGAGCGGATTGTCCGCCGTCAGCCCGTTGTCCTCGCGGGCGTTGGCGGTGGTGATCCAATCGATATCCGTTTTGCCTTTGGAGTAATCCACGGTGATATGACAGCCGTAGCATTGCGGCGCCCAGTCGGCGTGGCAGGCGTAGCACTCCATGGATTCCATGTGCCGGCCGACCGAGCCCATGGCAACCAGCGCATTCTGGTTCTTCCAGGTGCCGGTCTGGGCAATCTGTTTCAGCACCGGCACCTCGAAATCGATTCCAGAGGCGGAATGCACGATTACCTTCGAGCCTTTTTTCACTACGTTGCCGAAGGGATTGCCCCGCGCGGTCAATAGATAGCCGTCTTCCGGCGGATAAACCTGGGCGAAAGACTGCTCGGGGAGCAGCGTGGTGGTGAGACCGCGGGGCTTGTCGCCGATGTCCTGCGCGTGTTCTTCTCCGTGGCCTATGGGCAGCTCCCACGGTGCCTTGGAGACGGTGCCGTGACAGTCCTGACACTCGATCTCCACCTGGGCGAGCGTGGTGCCGAAAAGATTACCGTCGCCGTGCATGTCCACGGTGGTGTGG
This sequence comes from Gammaproteobacteria bacterium, assembly GCA_041605275.1. Taxonomy (GTDB): domain Bacteria; phylum Pseudomonadota; class Gammaproteobacteria; order HK1; family HK1; genus CAMYJH01. Next base: position 34 of record JBFIYQ010000345.1, on the reverse strand, counting down.
CAGTCCTGACACAGCATTCCGCCCTGCGGGTTCT
>JBFIYQ010000344.1:0-2483 GCA_041605275.1 Gammaproteobacteria bacterium | reverse complement strand
TCCTCGCCGAGCTCGATGCCGAAGCCCGCCGACAACAGCCCCTGCGCCGTCGCCAGCGGCCAGTGCAAAAGCCAGGACAGGGATCGTGTCAGCTCTTTGAAGGTGAATAACCCCAGATCGAAATCGTCCACCAGCCACTTCATGAAGTCGCTGACCCAAAACCTTAAGGGCACGTTCCAGTCTCTCGGATACTGCCAGGCCCAGGGCAAGTAATCCCGGAGCACATACAGCAGCACGGTGGCCACGAGCGCCGCGCTCCAGGCAAGCAGCCAGGGGTGATTCCGCCTTCCGGCGAACGTATCGACGCTCGCGAGAGCGGTGCTCATGAGGAATTGCTTTTCCCGACCAAGACGGCGAGCACGTTTTTCCGACTCAACCGTCCCACCATCCTGCCTTCGTCATCGATCACGGCCACATCGCCGTTCGCCGCCACCACCTGCTCGGAGACCTCCGAAATCTTGGCGTGCATCGAGACCTTGCCCGAGAGGTCTTGCTGATTATCAAGCGGCTTCATGATGGCGCTAACCGTCAGCACCTTGGCCCGTGGAATATCGCGGGTGAATTCCGCCACGTAGTCGCTGGCGGGATGGAGCACCAATTCTTCCGGCGCGCCAATCTGAATGATCTCGCCGTCCTTCATGATGGCAATGCGATCGGCTAGGCGGATGGCCTCGTCAAAGTCGTGAGTGATGAACACGATGGTTTTGTGCAGCATATTTTGCAGGCGCAGAAATTCATCCTGCATCTCCCGTCGGATGAGCGGATCGAGGGCGGAAAAGGGCTCGTCAAGAAACCAGATGTCGGGCTCCACCGCCAGCGAGCGCGCAATGCCGACCCGCTGCTGCTGTCCGCCGGAAAGCTCGCGCGGATAGTAGCGTTCGCGGCCTCCCAGACCCACCAGCTCGATCACCTCCAGCGCCCGCGCTTCGCGTTTGGATCGCTCCACGCCCTGAATGTGAAGCGGAAAGGCCACGTTGCCGAGCACGGTGAGATGCGGCAGCAGAGCAAAGTGCTGAAACACCATGCCCATCTTGTGGCGGCGGATTTCAGTCAGTTCGCGCTCAGTTGCCTCGAGCAGGTTTTTGTTGTCAAAGACAACCTTGCCGGCGGTCGGCTCGATGAGCCGCGACATGCACCTCACCAGGGTGGACTTACCCGATCCGGAAAGTCCCATGATGACGAAGATTTCGCCGTCGCCGACATCGAAGCTGGCGTCGCGCACCGCGTCGATAAGGCCCGCGCGACGGACGTCTTCAGGGCTGGGCGCGCCGCCGTGCTCGGCGAGTAAGCGCTCGGCGTCTTCGCCGAACAGTTTCCATACGCCCCTGCAGGAAATTTTCGGGCCGTTCCCCGGCGTGCGATCGGCGGAAACGCCGGCTGACGAGATGGATTCAATCGTCGCCATCGAAAATTACAACTTTCAAGAAACGGCCGCCGGAGGGGATACCTTCCGGCGGCCGTCGAGTCTGATCGGATTGATCAGCTACATGCGGTCCACTTTTTCCAGCGGTCTTTGTTCTTGCTTATCCAGTTCTCGACCACCTGATCGACGTTCTTACCCTCGAGGTCGACCTCACCGATCATTTCGCCGATCTCCTGGTTCGTGACGGTGAAGTTGCGTATCGCCTGGTAGGCGCAGGGCCACTTCTTTTCTCCGCCCTTCCAGCCGACCGCCTTGATCCAGCCGCGGGGCTTGCCGCAGTCGTAGGCCATATTCGGATTCATGCCCCACTTGGGATCGTTGTAGCACTCGTCGGTATATTTCGGAAAGTCGACCCACTCGCCGCGGAACTTAATCGGCGCCCAGTGGGGCGTGTAGACCCAGGCGAGGATTGGGGCTTTGCGCTCGTAGGCGGACTGGATTTCGGCGAACAGCGCGGCGTCGGTGCCGGCGTGCACGACTTCGTAGTCCAATCCCAGCGCCTCGGCGCGTTCGTCGTCAAACCCGGCCCAGGTTACCGGTCCGCCGAGATAGCGGCCCTTTGGGTGCGTATCTGCGGTGGCAAACTCTTTGGCGCACTTGTTGAGGGCCTTCCAGTCCGGAAGCCCGGGACACCGTTCTTTCATGTAATACGGATACCACCATTCCTCGATGGCTTTCATGCCCGTCTCGCCCAGGTCCACGGTCTTACCCGTGGCAAGGCTCTTATCCATGGCCTGCTTGCCGGTGGTCTCCCACATCTCCATGGCCACGTGAAGATCCCCGGATTCCAGCCCGGCGAACTGCGCGATGTAGTCAGCCTGCTGGTATTTGACGTTGTAACCCATCTCCTCGAGCACGCGGCCCATGATATGGGTGGTGATGTACTGCCCCGTCCAGTCGTGGATGGTGAGGATGATGGGATCCTTGGATTCGGGCACCGCGGCCCGGGCGGGAAGTGAGATTGCCGTCGCGACAGCGAGAGCGAGGACGGCGATAAGGCTCTTGGTGTTCTTCATTTTGCCTCCTCCGAATTGAGCCGTTCACAGGAGAAAGGGGGAGG
>JBFIYQ010000343.1:0-2680 GCA_041605275.1 Gammaproteobacteria bacterium | reverse complement strand
GTCGCAGGGTCAAGGAAACCCGGAGTTTGGGTCAACCGGCTATTCGCCGGGCGCCTGAACAAGGGCGCGGAATGTCGCTCGGAGGGCACGGCGTCAGGCCATCGGCCTGCCGCGGTGATTGTCATGCTAGCAGGATGGGCTTCGGATCGCTGGCGGCCGACGGCGGAATATCGTTACTAAGTGCGCTCTGTTCGAACGCGCTCGTCTGAGGCCTGCCGGGGCCGTTGGCCGTGGCCGAGCTGTGGGCATCGGGGACCGGTCTGACCGTCTACCTCTAGTACATCCTCCTTTTCATCCCCACCAGCTTCACCACCGCCAGCGGTCCAAGCATCAGCACCATCGCCATGGAGCCGAAGGCGAGACCCCAGGCCGTGGAGCTACGCTCGCCGCCCGCCAGGTCGAGCACGATGCCGAAGACAATCGGGCCGAGAAACGCGCCGATGAAGCCGATCACCGAGTGCATGGCCATGGTGGTGCCCTTGTAGCGGGGCTCGGCCGCTTTGATCACGCCGGCGGTGATGGTGGCAGAGTCGGCGGTTATGGTGATGGAGTGTGCCAGGGCGAGCGCCAGCACCAGCCAGAAAGCCAGCGTTCCGGAAAAGCCGAAGGCGGTTCCGACCAGGGCCGATGCCAGCATCACCCCGATGATGGTGCGCTGCCGGCCGATCCGGGCGGCCATCTCGTTGGTAAGCACGCTCGACGGCATGCTCACCAGGTTGAGAAGCGCGGCGACCGTGGCCGCGCTCAAGCCTACGCCCCAGGCGCCTGTTGGCTGCTGAGACTGGCTGAAGACGAGAAAAGCGACGATCCAGGAGCGGTAGGCGAACAGCTCCACGTTGTGCACCGTGTAGGCAAGGGTGAATCCGAGCGCCGGCCGATTGGCGAATACGGGACGGAAATCCAGCAAAGGGGTGGATGGACGATCTTCTCCGGGAGGACGCGACTCGAGCACGATCATCGCCATGACGAAGGCGACTCCGGGACCGACAGCGAGCAGGACGAAGGTCCACTCCCAGCCAAACAGTCCGGAAAAAACTCCGGACAAGTAGTAGGAAAGGCTCGCGCCGATGCCAAAGCTCGAGGTGTAGAAGGCGGTGCCCCGGCTGTGGAGCCGCTCCGGCAGCGCGTCGATCAGCGCTTTTAATCCAGGCATGTAGGTGCCGGCAAGGCCGACACCCTGTAGCAGTCGCCATAAGCTCGCGGACCACACTCCGGAGGCGAACAGCGCAAACCCTGCCGCGGATACGACGCTCAGCGCCATAGACCACAGGTACACCCGCTTGGGGTCGATGCGATCGGTCAGCGCCGTCAGAACGGCCACCGCGGCCACGTAACCGGCGAAATAGATTCCGCTGATCCAGCCGGCCTCGGTATTGGTGATGCCCCACTCCTGCTGGAACAGGGGGATCAGCGTGGGAAACGCGGCAAAAGCCGACATGCCGATGATTTCGACCACGCATATGGTCGCAATCAGCAGCCCCGGCCTACGCACGACAGGCACGGGAAACTAAAGCGGAAGCGGAATTCGAGACCATCCTCCGCGCCTGCCCCAAAAAAGTGCATTCGGATCTCATCGCTCGTGCGGTCGCTTTGCGGCACTCCGAATGTTCATACGGCGGCGATTGCGGTCGACCACGGGGCGTAAGCGGGATTTGCACCCGGATAATCTACTGGATCGACCCGCTCAGAGACATTTCAAGACCTTCGGCGAAGATTGGTTCAAATCAAGATCTTAGGTTTGACATTTCCTGCGGCTGCCCATACCGTTCCGCTCCAGGATATTGGGGGTCAGGGCCAAGCCTCGGAACCCTCTCAAGCCATAACTAAAAAGGGGCGTCACGTAACGTGCCTAGGCTTCTCGAGGTCGAGAACCTCAAAACCCAGTTCGAAACCGGCGCAGGCACCGTCAAGGCCGTCGACGGCATCAGTTATCACGTCGATGAGGGCGAGACGGTGGCAATCGTCGGCGAGTCCGGCTGCGGCAAATCCGTCAGCGCCATGTCCATTCTGCGGCTGATCCCCGATCCCCCGGGGAAGATCGTCGACGGACGCATCATTTTCGACGGCCGCAATCTTCTGGACCTTCCGGATTCGGAGATACGCAAGGTCCGCGGCGGCCAGATCTCGATGGTCTTCCAGGAACCAATGACTTCGCTCAATCCGGTGCTCACCATCGGCCTGCAGCTCACGGAAACCATGATTCTGCACCTGGGGCTGTCCCAGGAGGAAGCGGATAAGCGGGCGATTGAGCTGCTCGGCCTGGTGGGTATCGGCGAAGCGGAGCGCCGGCTCAAGCAGTACCCCCATCAGTTCAGCGGCGGCATGCGCCAGCGGGTGATGATTGCGCTGGCGCTTTCGTGCAAGCCGAAACTGATCATCGCCGATGAGCCCACCACCGCGCTGGACGTCACAATCCAGGCGCAGATTCTGGAGCTCATGCGCAATCTCACCAAGGATATGGGGGTTGCGCTCATTATCATCACCCACAATCTGGGCGTGGTAGCGCGCTACGCGGAGCGGGTAATCGTGATGTACGCGGGAAAGATTGTGGAAAAGGGGACGGCGAAGCAGGTCTATCACAACCCCCGCCACCCTTACACCATCGGCTTGCTGAACTCCGTGCCGCGCATGGATTTACACCGCGGCAGACGCCTGGTGCCCATCGAGGGCCAGCCGCCGG
>JBFIYQ010000342.1:0-2687 GCA_041605275.1 Gammaproteobacteria bacterium | reverse complement strand
GTGGCGCCGTGTTGCTCGATGACTTTGGCATAGTCGTCCAGCATGGGCCCCGGCGGCTTTCCCATTCGAGCAATATAGTGACGATACGCTGCCTCGACGCACTTTTTCATCGTTTCAGCGTCGGATGGCTGCGCCGGCCGGATGAGCGGTGTTTTTTCCATTGGTTCTGGGTCTGACGGCTCTATTCTAATCCGCCGCCAGGTGGCCGGCGAGGCCGAAATGAGTAAACTGTCACCCGAACGGCACATTGGCTCACCGAGGAGATGTTAGCTGTGAAGCTCAATGTCAAAGGCAAGGTCGTTCAAACGAATGAGCAGGGATTCCTGCTCGATTTGAATGACTGGAGCGAGGAATTTGCGGCCATGTTAGCGGAGCACGACGGGATCAAGCTTTACGTGGATCACTGGGAGCTGATTTGGTATTTCCGCGATCACTACGCGGAAACACAAAGCGCTCCGACGATGCATATGATGATTTTGACGCTGGGAAAACACCGCGGAGGCGGCTTTCGGAGCATGAAGGAGTACGAGAAGCACATCTACAGTCTCTTTCCGACGGATCCCATTCACGAACTGTGCAAGCTTGCCGGACTGCCGATGCCGCAACCAGACACCTGATGGAGTCGATAAAAGAGACGGTCCGTTGAACTCGTTGCTGGTCGCTTTCAGGGCTTTATGAGGGAAACCGGAACAAAAAATATCCATTCTTGTTCCTCGCCAGGTAGCCAGCGCAATTCGAATAAGTCAGCTGTTCCCGCGACAACGCTCAGATGAAATCGGCCAAGCCGTTCCGTATCGAGGTCCCGGACGAAGTTCTCGAGCGCATCCGCGCCAGGGTCGCCGGCTACGTCTGGCACCAGATGCCGGACGACGGTGGCTGGGCTTACGGCACCAACCTCTCCTACATGAAAAAGCTCTGCGCTTACTGGCTGGAGGATTTCGACTGGCGGGCGCAGGAACGAGAGCTCAATTGCTTTTCACACTTCACCGTCCCGGTCGAGGGCGTTGATATCCATTTCATCCACGAGAAGGGCAGCGGTCCCGCGCCGGTACCGCTGCTGATTTCTCACGGCTGGCCCGGCTCGGTCGCGGAGTTTGTCGAGGTCATCGAGCCGTTGGCTCATCCCGAACGCTACGGCGGCGATGCGCGCGACGCTTTCGACGTCATTGCCCCTTCGCTGCCCGGCTTTGGTTTCTCCGCAAAGCCGCCGCGTCCCATGGGGCCTCGCAAAATGGCGGCGCTGTTCGCCAAGCTCATGACCGACGTTCTTGGATACGGCGGCTATCTCGCCCAGGGCGGCGACTGGGGCGGCGCCATTTCCACCTGGCTCGGCTTTGATCATGCTCCGGCCTGCCGGGCGATCCATATCAATATACTCACGATGCGCCACGTCGACGGCCCGCGGGGCGCAGAAGAAAAAGCGTGGGCCGAGCGGTTCGAAAAGGAGCAGGAGCTCGAGGAGGGCTATCGAACTCAGCAGGCGACCAAGCCGCAGACGCTGAGCTACGCCATGATGGACAGCCCGGTCGGCGTCGCCGCCTGGATCATCGAGAAGTTTCACTCCTGGTCGGACATCGAGAGAGACGACATCGAGAGCGTCTTCTCCAAGGACGAGCTATTGACCAACATCATGATTTATCTCGTCACCGGCACCTTCAACACTGCGAGCTGGATTTATTACGGCCGGCGCGAGGAGGGCGGGCGATTGCTTTCACCTGAGGGAAGACGGGTCGAGGTGCCGACGGGATGCGCGCTGTTTCCGGAGGAGTTCCTCGCCTGGCCGCCGCGAAGCTACGTGCAACGTCTCTACAACGTGACCCACTGGACCGAAATGCCCCGCGGCGGTCATTTCGCCGCCATGGAACAGCCCGATCTCCTGGTGAAGGACATCCGCGCCTTCGCCCGCACCCTGCGCTGAAGCTCAGGTGACGCCGAAGGGTCGGACCGCCGTTTTTTTCTCTTACATGCGCCCTTTCCAGGGCACCGCCGCCCGCTCGATGGCCCGCATCATAAGGTCGAACGCAAACGCGATCAGGCCGATGACGATGATGCCGAGGAACACGATGTCGGTGGCGAGGAATCGCGCGGCGTTCAGCACCATGACGCCCAGACCCGCCTTGGCCGCGACCATTTCCGCCGCCACCAGCGTGGTCCAGCCGAACGCGATAGCCACCCGCATGCCGGTGAGGATCTCCGGCAGTGCGCCTTTGATCACCACCTGCCACACCACCTGACGGCGAGTTGCGCCCATGGAATACGCGGCGTGGATCTGCTCCACCGACACGGAGCGCACCCCCGCCCGCGCGCTGATGGCGATCGGCGCGAAGCACGCCAGGTAGATGAGGAAGATCTTGGAGAAATCACCGATGCCGAACCAGATAATGGTGAGCGGCAGGTAGGCCAGAGGCGGGATCGGCCGGTAGAACTCGATGGGCGGATCGAAGACGCCGCGGGCGATGCGGCTCATGCCCATGGCGACGCCAATGGGCACCGCGGTGATTACGGCGAGAAAAAACGAGCTGAATACGCGATAAAGGCTCCACAGCGTGTGCTCGTGCAGCGCATGCTCGCTGAAGCCCTCGCACTCGGCCGTGACTTCTGCTCGCAGGCCGATGAGCACCTGGAACTGTTCCACATAGTGGGATGTGCAGGCGATCTTGTTGAATTTGGAAATGACTAAACCCGGC
>JBFIYQ010000341.1:0-2693 GCA_041605275.1 Gammaproteobacteria bacterium | reverse complement strand
TCAAATAGGCGGCGATAGGACCGTTGCCCTTGCCGTTGATGGTGCGCTCCTCGCCGTTGTGGCGAATGGTGGCGGTGAGCCGTCGCAGCTCTGACGCGTGGGTGTCGGGCACCGACCAGTGCTCGACGAACTCGAAAGGCTCGCGCCGGGCGAGATACTCGCGTTCGAACAGCCGCCAGATCTCGTCCGCCGAAATTTCCTTGCCGCTTTTGTCGGTGACCTCCTGGACCACCCGGCTGAACTCGATCTGCAGATTGCGGGGAAGATCGAGCTGATGATCCGAATGCAGGATATAGGCCACACCGCCCTTTCCGGACTGGCTGTTGACGCGAATGATGGCTTCGTAGCTGCGGCCCACGTCCTTGGGATCGATGGGCAGGTAGGGCACTTCCCACAGCCCGCTGTTGCTCTTCTTGAGCGCCGCCATGCCTTTCTTGATGGCGTCCTGATGGGATCCGGAAAAGGCCGTATACACCAGGTCGCCTGCATAAGGATGGCGGGGGTGCACGGGAAGCTGATTGCAGTACTCCGCGGTCTCTCTCAGATGATTGATATCGGAGAGATCCAGCTCCGGGTCGATACCCTGGGTGAACATGTTGAGCGCCAGATTCACCACGTCCACGTTGCCGGTGCGCTCACCGTTGCCAAACAGCGTCCCTTCGATGCGGTCGGCGCCCGCCATGACCGCGAGCTCCGCGGCCGCGACGCCAGTGCCACGATCGTTGTGGGGATGCAGGCTGATAATCAGGCTGTCGCGGTTTTTGACCTGGCGGCAAAACCACTCGATCTGATCCGCGTAAATATTCGGCGTCGCCATCTCCACCGTCGCCGGGAGATTGATTATGGTTTTCTTCTCCGGCGTCGGCTCCCATATCGCGGTCACCGCGTCGCATACCTCCACGGCGTAATCGAGCTCGGTGCCGGTGAAGCTCTCCGGAGAGTACTGGTAGACGATCTCGGAACCGTTCATGCCTTCGGCCAGCTCCCGCACCAATCCGGCGGCGTCCGTGGCGATGTTCTTGATCCCGTCCTTGTCCAGGCCGAAGACCACCCGCCGCTGCAGGTTCGAAGTAGAGTTGTAAAGATGCAGGATCGCCCGGCGCACGCCGGCAATGCTCTCGAAAGTGCGCCGGATGAGCGGCTCGCGCGCCTGGGTGAGCACCTGAATGGTGACCTCCTCGGGGATGAGCTTGTCCTCGATGAGCTTGCGCACGAAGTCGAAGTCGGTTTGAGAGGCCGAGGGAAAACCCACCTCGATTTCCTTGAAGCCCATGTCCACCAGCACTTCGAACATGCGCAGCTTGCGGTTGGCGTCCATCGGGTCGATCAGAGCCTGGTTGCCGTCGCGGAGATCCACGCTGCACCAGATGGGCGCCTTGGTGATGGCGCGCGAGGGCCATTGCCGATCGGGCAGGTCGACGGGCTCGAAGGCCCGATACTTGTCGACCGGCATTCCGGTCTTGTTCATCGGAGTTCGCTCCGCCGGGCCGGCGAGTCGCCGAACCGGCTCTAAAAAGACTCAAACTCACATCATAACGCCGGAGCGCAGTAGGCTGAATACCGAATTCCCGCCGCGCACCCCGGAAAATAGTGCCAGGCATCAGTATTAAATTGGTGCCTGGCACCGTTTCTCAACGCAGACGGCAGCCCTGGGGCCGGTCCCGGAGGCAGCGCAGATTGTGAAGGAAGATTGGCGCCTGGGCGGCGGCGAAGGCGGCTTCACTCTCGTTCACGGCGCTGCGATAACGGTTCCAGTCGCCCTCGTGGCCCTCACGCCAGTAGCCGCTCAAAAGCTGGAGCGTAAGCGGCTTCAACTCCGGCAGCGTGTTGTAGCTCGCCCCCGGCGGACCGCTGCGGCCGGGGAGGAAGCGGCGCTCGCCGAGGAAACCCCGAAACATGTAGAAGGCGTCATCCGGGGGAAGATATTCGAGCGCATAAGTCACCTCGCGCCCGCTGTCGGTGACGTCATCGGCGGCCATCATCGGCCGCGCGCCAAAGCCCACCAGGTAGGCCATGCCCTCCCGGTCCGCGAAGCGCACAGCGCGCCGACGGTGTCGACCGGGAAGGTGCGGGTATAGCTCGTTGGATCGCAGCGCCGCGTCTATAACCACGCGGTCGTCGCCCGGCAGCGCGATGCCCTCGCCAATGAGATAGGTGCGCAGATAATTGTGCTGCTGGATCATGACGGCGACCGGCGTCTCGTTGGCGTCCAGCACCACGGTGGCCGCGGTGTAGTGGTCGAGCTGATGCCAGTCGCGCAGATCCCCCGGCAGCCCGAGCAGCGCCGCCTTCCACCCCTTAAGCCCCCGGGGTATTCCCGAGTGCCGGAAAACCGCGTGGTAGGTGAGAAACGCAAATGCCTCGTCCGCATCCTGGCTGCCGTCCGGGTCGCTCACTCGCGCGCGGTCGATGCGCGCGTAGATCACCGGCCCTGATCTTCCCGTATTCGGCGGCCGGTGACGGAACTCGGCTTTTTCGTCGTGCTTGAAGCGATTTAACAACGTCCGGGTGACCTTGTCGGATATCAGCTTCCCCTCGCCGTCGTAGACGCTTCCGTGGGCGATGTAGTCGCGATAGAAATCGATGGGTCCCGGCTGACTTTCAGGAATCAGAATCCGGGGGCGGTAACGCTCGATTAATGCGCGTTCTTTTACCCCGGGCGTCGTCTTGGCCGGCGGGTTGTCGGCGAAATA
>JBFIYQ010000340.1:0-2703 GCA_041605275.1 Gammaproteobacteria bacterium | reverse complement strand
GAGGCAATGGTGAACGGCTTGACGGTGGAACCGGGTTCGAACACGTCGGTTATCGCCCGGTTCCTGAACCTGCTGCCAACACGGTCGGAGCGGTTATTTGGGTTGTACGACGGCTGATTGACCATCGCCAGCACTTCTCCGCTTCGCACGTCTAGAACCACCGCCGAGCCCGCCCGCGCCCGGTTGTGCTTAACCGCCGCAAGCAGGGTCCGGTAGGCGAGATACTGAATGCGCTTGTCGATACTCAGCGCCAGGTCCTGCCCGGGTTTTGGCGACCGGATTGGCTCCACGTCCGCCACGGTCTGACCGGTTCGATCTTGTAACACCCGCTTGCTGCCGCTGGTTCCGCCGAGGTGGCGCTCGAAGGCCAGCTCGATTCCCTCCTGGCCCACGTCGTCGACGTTGGTGAAGCCGACGACGTGGGCCGCCACCTCGCTCAACGGGTAATAGCGGCGATATTCGCGCTGCAGGTAAACGCCGTTGATGCCAAGAGCCATCACCCGCTCCGCAAGGGCGGGGTCCAGCTGGCGCTTTAGGAATACGAATTCGCGGTTCTTTCGGGCCTTTAGCTCGCGCCGCAACTGCCGGCTGTCGAGGCCCAGAAGCTTGACCAGACGATTGAAGCGCGCGCCCTTGGAGCGGAGCTCGCGCGGATTGGCCCACACCGAATCGACCGGCGTGCTGATGGCCAGCGGGTAGCCGTTGCGGTCGAGGATCTTTCCCCGGTGCGCGGGTACCTTCATCACGCGCAGGTAACGCGCGTTGCCCTCGGTCTGTAAAAACTCTTTGTGGTTCAGCTGCAGGTCGATGGCGCGCCAGACCAGACCGGAAAATGCCGTCACTAAAATGAGCACCATCGTCAGACGGCGCCAGACCGCGGAATTTTCAACACGCTTTTCCACGCCTTTCCTCAACGCGTCACCAGCACGGTTTCATTTATCGGGGGTACGCGAAGCCCCAGGCGCTTGCGCGCCAGGGACTCGATACGCTCGTGCGTCGCCCAGGTGCTTTGCTCCAGCTGCAGCTTGCCCCACTCCACTTCGAGGGAATCACGCTCGCGCTCCAGCGACTGCAGCTCCACGTAAAGCGCCCGGTGGCGATGCTGCACGTAGACCAGCGCTACCGCGGAGGACAGCAAAATGCACGCGAGAAGCGCATGAAAAAGCATCGACTGTTTCAATTCTGCCTCTCCGCGACGCGCATGACGGCGCTTCTTGCCCGAGGGTTAGCGCTGATCTCATCTTCACCAGGACGCGCGGGCTTGCCGATGATCTTCAGCAACGGTCCGGCGCCAGCGGAAATCGGCTGATCCTCAAGCGCGAGTTTGGAATGCGCGCGCATGAAACGCTTCACCATGCGGTCTTCCAGCGAGTGGAAACTGATCACGACCAGCCGCCCGCCGGGTTTAAGAACTTTGATCGACTGCCCGAGCCCGGCCTCGAGCTCTTCCAGCTCGCGATTGATAAAAATACGAATTGCCTGAAACACCCGGGTTGCCGGGTGCTTCTCCGACTGCCCTTTCCTGCGCCGCCGCCACGGTGCGCGCGGTGCCGCGCGCTCGACAACCTGAGCCAGCTGGCGGGTCGTGCGCAGAGGCGATTTGCGGCGGGCCTCGCAGATGGCGCGCGCGATGCGCCGCGAGTGTCTCTCTTCGCCGAAGCGAAAAATTACCGTCGCGATTTCGTCCTCGCGCGCCCGTTCGAGCCACTCCGCGGCGCTCATACCGCTTTCCGGATCCATGCGCATGTCCAGCGGACCGTCCTGCTGAAAGCTGAAACCCCGCTCAGGGTCTTCGAGCTGCGGTGAGGAAACGCCGAGATCCAAAAGCACTCCGTTCACTTGTCCGCACACCTTGTTACTCGAGGCGACCGCCTCGAGGCTGCTGAATTGCGCCTGTACCGCTTTAAGCCGCGGGTCCTCCGCGGCCAGCTTGCGACCGGCAGCGAAAGCCGCCGGGTCGCGGTCGAGAGCGATGACCCGACCGGAAGGCCCCAGCACCGACAGAAGTGCGCGCGCGTGGCCGCCCCGTCCGAAGGTGCAGTCGATGAACACGCCGTCGGGCGCGAGCCGCAGCGCGTCCACTACCGCTTGAACCATTACCGGCTGGTGGGACCCGGCCTCCACCCCTGCCCTGCTTACAACACCAGACCACGAAGGGCATCCGACGGCTCCGCCTGGAGCGCGTCCACCTGGCTCAAAAGCTCTTCACGCCGCGAGGTCCAGGTATCGTCGTCCCAAAGCTCGAACTTGCTCACCTGGCCGACCATCTTGATCCGCTTGTCGAGGCCCGCGAATTCCCGCAGCGTCGGCGGCACCAGCAGGCGGCCGTGAGCGTCCATATCGCATTCGTTGGCGTGGCCGATGAGCAGGTGGCTCAAGGCCTGGGCTTTGGTGTCCAGGGCCGGAAGGCCTTTGAGCGCATCTTCGATGCGCTGCCAGTCGGGGAAGGGATAGGCGACGAGGCACCGCTCCAGCAGGCTGATGGTGATCACCAGCTTGCCGCCGCAGCTTTCGGACAGCCGTTCGCGGTAGCGACTCGGCACGGCCAGCCGCCCCTTGGCATCCAGGCTGAGCGGATATTCTCCGCGAAACACCCCATCCCCCCAATGGACCCGATTGATCCATTTTTTACCACTTTATCCCCCCGAACTGATTATGGTGAGCGCCATTCGCCCATGTCAAGAAAATGGGCTGGAAAAATGG
>JBFIYQ010000339.1:0-2704 GCA_041605275.1 Gammaproteobacteria bacterium | reverse complement strand
TTCGCTCATCTGCGCCGTATGGATCCTGCGGCAAAAACCTTACCGCGGACTGTTGCCTTCCATAGCGGGACTTGCCCTGGGCGTGACCGTTGTGGCGTTGCCTTACAGCCAGCTGCGCACGGCGAGAAGTGTTCCGCCGATCCATGACATATCCACCGATCTTGAACAACCACCGGCGTTCGTGGCCATCCTGCCGCTTCGCGCCGGAGCGCCAAACGCGGCGGCTTACGGGGGAGAAGAAGTGGCGCGGCAGCAACGGGACGCGTATCCGGACATCGGTCCGGTACTGAGTAGCGTTGCACCCGCGGAGGCGTTCAAACGCGCGCTGTCGGCGGCACGGGAACTCGGCTGGGAAATCGTTGCCGTGGTGCCGAGCGAAGGGCGCATTGAAGCCACCGACCGCACCTTCTGGTTCGGATTCAAGGACGACGTAGTGGTGCGCGTGCGCGCGGCCGAGGGAGGCAGCCGGGTCGACGTGCGATCGGTGTCCCGGGTGGGCCGGAGCGACATCGGCACCAACGCCCGGCGGGTGCGCCGGTTTCTCGAGCGCCTTGAAGCCGGAGCCGGGGTCTACTGAAGATCACCGGTTAAATAATAAAACTGCAGGTCATTGAAAAATCTCAAGATTCGGCGCGCGGCCAGATGAATCGCGAATTAGATTCCGACTGACAACTAAAGGAATGAGGCGGATAATGCCCCACTTTGGTGCTTCACTAATTGGGCACCCGCGGCCGCATTAGGTCGGGATGGCGAAACGTTCAGTTGTCTTCGCGCGACTGCGAAACGCCGAAAAAGTCGGTGGGGGGTTTCCGCACAATGTCCGTTGAAGAAGAACCCAATACATTGGATCGTAAAGCGATCGAGAAAGCGCTGCGCGACAGCGAGCGCCGCTACCGCGATCTGATTGAAGGATCGATTCAGGGGGTTTTGATCCACGCCGAGGGCAAGATTGTGTTCGCCAATCAGGCTTACGCCGACATCTTCGGCTACGACTCCCCCGATGAGCTTTTGGCGCAAGAGTCGGCTTACGCTCACGTTGCCCCCCACGAGCACGAGCGGATGAAGGGTTACAGAAATGCGCGTCTCGGCGGCGAAGATATTACCGCCTACGAGTTCGAAGGGATAAAGAAGGACGGCAGCCACATCTGGCTCGAGAACCGGGGCCGGGCAATCAAGTGGGACGGCAAGCCCGCCATTCAGCGCACGATCGTCGACATCACCGAACGCAAGCAGGCGCAGGAAAGATTGCGCGCGGCGGAAGAGCAGAATCGCCTGATCCTTGAGTCCGCCGGTGAAGGCATCTACGGGCTCGACCTGGAGGGTAAGGCGACCTTCGTCAACCCGGCCGCCGCGAGGATGCTCGGATACGAGGCGGACGAGCTGGTCGGCAAAGCGATGCACGATCTCGTCCACCACAGCTATCCCGATGGTACCCGCTATCCGCAAGAGAAATGTCCGATGTACGCGGCGTTATCCGACGGCAACACCCACGTGGTCACCAACGAGGTGTTGTGGCGCAAGGACAAAAGCAGCTTTCCAGTGGAGTACACCAGCACTCCGGTGCGCAAGGATGAGGAAGTCATCGGCTCGGTGGTGGTATTCAAGGACATCACCGAGCGCAAGCGGGCGGAGGAGGAGCTGCAGAAGCTCGCGGTGACCGATCCCCTGACCAACCTGCCCAATCGCCGACATTACCTCCAAATTGCTGAGAAGGAAACCGCCTGGTCGCTCCGCTACAAGCATCCCTTGAGCGTGATAGTCATGGACCTCGACCACTTCAAGGCTGTCAACGATGTCCACGGTCACGCCAAGGGGGACGAGGTATTGGTGGAGATCGCCCGGGTCTGCCTAGACGCGGTGCGGGGTTCGGACGTCTTTGCCCGGTTCGGCGGTGAGGAGTTCGCCGCGCTGTTGCCCATGACCACCCTGTCTCAATCTGAAGCGTTGGGCCACCGCCTGCGTCACCTGGTGGCTGAATCCGTGGTTAAATCCGATGAGGGCAATATCCGGGTGACCGCGAGCTTCGGCGTTGCCCAGTTCATTGACGAGGATGCAGAGATCGAGCAGACCCTGGCCCGGGCGGATAAGGCGCTTTACCAGGCTAAAGAGGCCGGGCGGAACGCGGTGCGTGCGGCGGAAAGCGTAAAGCCAACGAAGAAAACCTAACGCCGCCTTAGTTTACCCAAGAGGCTGAATTGCTGGCTTCGATCACCAGGCTCAGGCTGCGATCCTTTCTCTACCTGCTGCCTTTCATCATCAGTTCCCGCAGAATCGCGCGTCAGGCGGAAATCATGCCGGGCAACCGGGGAATTCGGCTGCGCAAATCCCGGGGCCTCGCCTTCTGGACCCTGACGCTCTGGGAAGACCGCGAGGCCATGGAGTTCTTTCGAGGTTCGGGCGCGCATTTGAGGGCGATGCCGAAGCTCAAACACTGGTGTGATCAGGCGGCCGTCGCAAGCTGGGAGACGCAGGGGGAGGATTTCCCCGACTGGAACGAGGCCGAGCAAAAACTTGCGCAACAAGGACGCCCGAGCTTGCTGTTCCATCCTTCGTATGAGCACGCTCAGGGCCGTATCGTTGTAGACTAGCGGTGATTCCAAGGGCAGCGGTCCAGCTGGACTGATCTGTTCGAGCTGCGCTTTGAGGTCGAGAGGTTCCATGGCCATCGAGCTCAATCACACTATCGTCCCCGCTTTCAACAAGG
>JBFIYQ010000338.1:0-2710 GCA_041605275.1 Gammaproteobacteria bacterium | reverse complement strand
GGGCCGGGAGCTTCACCTCCCAGTCCCGCTCCGCGCCATCGGCGGTGCGGTGAATGGCGGCGAGGCGGCTGCGATCCTGGGTGGGGAGCAGCAGCTCCACACTGCCGTCGCCGTCAAAATCCCCGGCGGCGGCCAGATCCAGATTGCGCGATCCGAGAACGTGGGAAGTGAACCCCGGGATGCGCGCCACGGATACGAGCTTTTTGCCTTCCCAGCGGGAAAACTGAACCACGCCGCCCAGATGCGGCGTCAGCACTTCAGCCAGCTCCATCTCACCACCGGGACCGAAGGGCGCCACGGCGATGGCGTGACGCCAACGCTGGCCGCTACCAATGGCGGGACTTTCGGCCAGCACCACGCCGCCCTCGTCGTAGAGCGCCAGCTTGGCGCCGTCTCTATGCGACGAAAGCGTCGCCAGGATCTCCCTCCGGCCATCCCGGTTCCAGTCGGTCCAGATGGGCGCCAGCCCCTCGAAGACCCATGGCTGCGGAAATTCCATGCGGCTGATGACGCGAGGCCGCCCGCCGGCGTCGATCAGGGTCATGGACGCGGCTTCCACCGCATCACCCAGGGCGTCATGGGGATAGCGTTCCGTGGGATCAGTCAGAAGCAATAACCGGCCGGTTTCATCCGTCAGCACGCGAGCGTCGGGCAGCGCCCGAAGTGCAAGTTCAGACCGCTGGCTGCCCCAGGAGGTGGCCAGTCCCAGGCGTCCGCGCCTGGAAATGAAAGCCAGGCGCTGCTGGCGGGCCAGCGGCACCGCGTGGGACAAGGGCGAGCCTTCATTCGCGGGGGCCGGAATGGCCACCTGGCGTCCCTGGCGGATCAGCGCCGGCGGGCCCTCGAGCCTGGCGGGCTCAAAGTTGGGGATAATGCGGGCCGACCCGGCTCGAAGCGATATGGCCTTGACCGACCCGTCCCTCAGCACCGCCACCCACAGGCTGTCGTTGCCCACCGGCACCCCCACCACCCAATCGACCGCCTGGCCCAGGGTAACGTCCAGCACCTTGGCCCCGGGCAACGGCCCGCGCCCGGCAACGAGCCGGTTTCCGTCCGGGCTCTGGTAGGTCAGCCCGAGCTCTGTGCGCTTGAGGCCGTTGGCAGCGGCGATACAGGAAGCCGCCAGCAGCAGTGAGACGACGATCGTGTTACGTATGCGAATCGCCCGGTGCATTCGCTCCAACCCCGCATAAAAAGGCTTCTAGTCAGCCTAGTCCAAGGGGGCCTAGGTTTCCGCCGCTGGATCCGGGGCCCTGGGGTGTAGCAGCCCTTAATCCAGCGCGGCGGGACGATTGGTCTTCAATTGACCGAGATCAAACGACCGGGAAACCATGGGCCCGGGCGCGGGTCACAACATATGTTTTCTGATCATTGATATAAGGAATCAACATGCCGGCTCTTAAAAGGTCTTCGTCCGCACTGATCGCCCGCACGGGGATCGGCGGCCTTCTGCTCCTCACCCTCGCTTCGTGCGCCTCCACCACGGAACCGATTTCCCCCTGCTGCTATACCGGCAACCTGGCCCTGGCCCACGTTGAAGACGTCAAGCTGGCGCTGGCCGACGGCAACAAGGTGGGTTTCCCGCAGGCCTTTCCCGGCTATCAGTCTCAGTCGGGCCCGTTCACCACCGCCTTCCCCTTCAGAAAGGTGGAAATCGCGCAGGTGACCCACGGCGCGCTGCGCCCCGTCCTGCCGCAGTACGACGCCAACGAAAACGGCAACCTGGAGGAACCGGAGCTGACGGTGCTCTACATCCGCGAGGCCGCGATCGGGCTGGGATTGAACGTGGACCACGTCGCCACCACTGATCGCACGGACGCGCTGGTGCTGTCGGCCGGGGAGACCGGAGGCCTGGTGCGCTATGTGAACGCCAACATGGACCGCATGGCGCCGGCGGCTCGAGACATCTTCAAGAAGCTGGAGCTTATCGGACTCGAGCAACGCAGCAAGGGAAGCGAGAACGACGGCCGAATGAACAAAATCTTCGTTCCCTGAGTTCGGTTCCCGTTTTCACCTCGACTTTCGAGGCTCACCGGCAAGTCGAATAAGAGCGCACGATCGGACGGCTCGGGCGCAGCGGCGGCTGCGCCCGAGCTCGTTTTACAAAACTGGAAATACTTTCGTCCACCAGAGCCCGTGGGACCGCCGGGCTCGCTGCGTCAATGGCTACGGCGCGGATGCGCGATTCAGTTCGATACGCCGCCCGCCGTCGGCGCCAGGGCCGCGCCCTTCCTTGCCACAGTCTCTCTGGGGCGCAGGTGTGCGTGCCAGCGCTTCTCCCAGAACTTGAACAGCCCCACAATCATGAAGGTGACGCAGAGGTAGAAGAATCCCGCGGCGATAAACGACTCGAATGGCACGAAGTGGCGGGAGTTGACGATGCGCGCCGCCCCGAACAGGTCGACGATGGTGATGACGCCGGCAAGCGCGCTTCCGTGAAGCATGAAGATCACCTCGTTGCCGTAAGCCGGCAGCGCGCGCCGGAAAGCGCCGGGGAGAATAATCCGGCGATACATAGTCGGCTTTGACATGCCGCAGGCCTTGGCCGCCTCGATTTCTCCGAAAGCGGTCTGCTCCATGGCGCCGCGCAATATTTCCGCGGTATAGGCGGCGGTATTGAGGCTGAAGGCAATCAGCGCGCACCAGTAAGCCTCCTGGAAAACCACCCAGATGAAGCTTTCCCGCACCCCCTCGAACTGCGCCATGCCGT
>JBFIYQ010000337.1:0-2732 GCA_041605275.1 Gammaproteobacteria bacterium | reverse complement strand
CTTCGCCCAACGGCCGTTGCCGTCCATGACAATGGCCACATGGCGGGGGGGGCTGGAATCGGAGTCAGGGCTGTCGCTGGTGCGGATCATGAACGGCAGCATGCCACCGTCGGGCTGAAGGGAGAAGCGACTTTGTTCCCGGGGTCGGTACGCGTGAACCCTGAACTATCAAAGCCATCCCCAATCGCCTTGAGAAAAGGCGCTCTCACCACCTTCAGATTTCCATGAGGTCATGTTCCTTTTCCTTCAGAACCTCGTCGATCTCCTTGATGTAAGCGTCCGTCAACTTCTGAATGTCGTCTTCGGCCCGGTGCTCGGCGTCCTTGGCCAGGTGCTCCTCCTTGATCAGCGCCTTCAGCTGTTGATTGGCGTCCCGTCGGATGTTGCGAATGGCCACCCGGGCATTTTCCGCTTCGTGGCGCACGATGCGGGTCATCTCCTTTCGCCGTTCTTCTGTGAGTGGCGGCAGCGGCACGCGGATGACGTCACCGGCCGCCACGGGGTTCAGGCCCAGGTCGGCATTCATGATCGCTTTCTGCACGTCCGTGATCAGCTTCTTCTCCCAGGTCTGAACCAGCAGGGTTCGCGGATCCGCGACGGAAACGCTGGCGACCTGGTTAAGCGGGGTGTCGGCACCGTAATAGGGCACGGTGACGTGATCCAGCAGATTCGCGTGGGCGCGCCCGGTGCGCAGCTTGCTGAGCTCGTGGCGGAGCGCATCCAGGCTCTTTGCCATGCGGTGTTTTGCGTCTTTCTTGATGTCTTCGACCATGAGTTCTTCCACTCCGCTCACTCGAAGGCCTTCCGCCTCCAGCATCCAGCCGTTTCTCAGAGTTCTCTAAGGCTGCTCTGAAACTCCGGCTTCGATTTCTCACTCCACCAGCGTGCCTTCATCCTCTCCCATCACCGCACGCATCAGCGACCCTTTCTTGTGCATGTTGATAACTCGAACCGGCATGTGGTTGTCACGGCAAAGCACCACCGCGGTGGCGTCCATGACTCCGAGCTTATTCATCAGGACCTGATCATAACTCAGGCGGGTGTAGCGGGTGGCGTTCGGGTCCTTGACCGGGTCCGCCGAATACACCCCATCCACCTTGGTGGACTTGATCAGGAGATCGGCGTCCACCTCCACGGCACGGAGGCTCGCCGCGGAGTCTGTGGTGAAGAAGGGGTTGCCGGTGCCGGCAGCGAGAATGACGATGCGTCCCTTTTCCAGGTGACGGATGGCGCGCCGGCGAAGATAGTCCTCGCACAGTTCGTTGATTCGAATGGCCGACATAACACGGGCGAAGTGCCCCTGGCGCTCGAGAGTGTCCTGCAGCGCCAGCGCGTTGATCACCGTACCGAGCATGCCGATGTGATCGGCGGCAACCCGGTCCATGCCGCGCTCGGCCAGCACCGCGCCGCGAAAGATATTTCCCGCGCCGATAACCATGGCCACCTGCACGCCCAGGGTTCTCAGTTCTCCGACCTCGGAGGCGACGGTACTCAGGGTTTGGGGATCGATGCCGTATTCGGCGTCCCCCAACAGGGCCTCGCCGCTCAGCTTGAGCAGAACGCGGCGATATTTTTGCCCAGGGTTTTTCAAAATCCTACGATCTAAATGGCTGTTCTGAACAACGCAACACCTTGGACTTCGATTGAGCGCCTGTGTAAGAGGACATTACGGCCCTTTTAGAACACATATATACCTGTACGTCCCAATTCCATCCCCTTCCCCGAGCCTTCCCCAGATGCCGCGGGAGATGTCGCGCCGCAGAACGGCAGATACTTTGACGCTCGTAATGGCATTTCACCAAAATTATTCGATCGCCGCCAAGCTCAACTGCCGCGAACCTGCGCCATGACTTCTTCGGCAAAGTTTCCGGATTTTTTCTCGATGCCCTCGCCCACCTCGAAACGGGTAAACGCTAACACCTCGGCACCGGCGGACTTGAGATACTTCTCCACCGAAATGTCGGGGTCCTTGACGAACGGTTGGCCCAGCAGGGTGACCTCTTTGAGATATTTGCTCAGTCTCCCGGCGATCATTTTCTCCTGAATCTCGGGCGGCTTGCCGCTGTCGGCAACCTGGGCTTTTAGGATCTCCCTCTCTTTCTCCATGTGCTCGGGGGAGATGCCGGCATCGCTCAGGGCCAGCGGCCGGCTGGCGGCCACGTGCATGGCGATATCGCGGGCCACAGAGTCGTCCCCGCCTTTCATGTCCACTAGGACGCCGATGCGACCGCCGTGCACGTAAGCGCCGAGGCGATCGCCTCTTGCTTTCAGCGCAAGCACCCGTCTCAAGCTGATGTTCTCTCCGATTCTCGCCACCAGTTCGCGGCGGCGCTCGTCGATGGAAGGGCCACCGCCGTTCTCCAACGCCATCGCCCCCAGCGCCTCTGCATCCTCTGGCTGTACTTCGAGAGCGCGCTTGACCACGGCGCTGACAAAGGACTGAAACTCCTCTTCTTTGGTGACGAAATCCGTTTCGCAGTTGACTTCCACCATTGCGGCGCGGGTGTCATCGTCGGAAAGCTCGATGGCGATCAGCCCTTCCGCCGCCACCCGCCCGGCTTTCTTGTCGGCCTTGGCCTGGCCGGACTTGCGCATGTTCTCGATGGCCGTGTCGATATTGCCGTTGGCTTCCACCAGCGCCTTTTTGCACTCCATCATGCCGGCGCCGGTGCGCTCGCGCAGCTCTTTGACCATAGCCGCCGTAACTGACATTAACTCATCTCCTTAGCTTG
>JBFIYQ010000336.1:0-2760 GCA_041605275.1 Gammaproteobacteria bacterium | reverse complement strand
TGCTCTCGCAGGAAAGCGCGCACCATCACCCACTGCTGGTGCTCGGCGAACTGGCTGATCAGCGCCGGATGCCTCAAGTGACTCTCTTCCACCGGACCCCAGTGGATAGCCGCCACGTCGCAGCGTCCGGCGGACAGCAGGGAAAGACCGAGCCTCGTACCCGTGGGCGTATAACTCACCAGCGCGTGGGCCTGGGTTTCTTCGGCGAGACGCGAAATCACTCGATTCAAAAGCGGGTCGTCGCTTCCAGCGACCACCAGTCGGTCGGTGAGCACGCCGCCGTGGCTGGACTCGGTGAGCCACTGATCGACTAGGTCCCGGGGGAAAAGCCACTTGCCGGTGATCTTGGTGCCGGGGATGCGTCCCTCGCTGGCAAGCGCATAAACTTTTTTCTCATTGATCTGCAGATAGTCGGCCACCTGGCGCACGCTGAGAAAGCGCGGCAGTGAGGATTGTGCGCCGCTGTCGCGAAGCGGCACGGGCGCGTCCGATTTTTGCTTGGCCATCGGGTATCAGGCCACGTTGGCCGCTTTGGATGACGGCCGCGCCGGCGGCTTCGACTTGGGCTTGTCGTCGAACTCGATCTGATCGACGCCGTTGTAGACCAGGAAGTGCTTGCCCTTGGCCCGGGCGATCATGATTACGCCCAGATCCTGGGCAATCTCGAGTCCCATATGGGTGATGCCGGAGCGCGAAAGGATCGCCGGGATTCCCATGTGCGCAGCCTTCATCACGATCTCGGAGGTGAGGCGTCCGGTGGTGTAAAAAAGCTTATCGCCGCCGCCCACACCGTCGAGCCACATCATCCCGGAAATGGCGTCGGCGGCGTTGTGCCGGCCCACATCCTCGATGAAAGTGAGAATCTCGGCGTCCTTGCACAGAGCGCAGCCGTGCACCGCGCCTGCCTTCTTATAAATGTCGTTGTGCTCGGCGAGGTTTCTAAGCAGCCCGTAGATGGTGGACTGCTTCAGGGTGATCTCCGGCAGGCGTACGTCGTAGAGCTTGCCTATGGTGCAGGAAAACACCGTGCCCTGCCCGCAGCCGGTGGTCACGGTGCGTTTGGCCATTTTGCCTTCCCAGTCGATGATGCCCTTGCCGTGGGTGGTGGTGACCGAGACCTGCTCGCGGTCCCAGTCCACCGCTACGGATTTGATCTCCTCGAGGTCTTCGATGAACCGCTGATTGCGCAGATATCCCAGAGTCAGCGCCTCCGGGTAAGTGCCCAGGGTCATCAGCGTGACTACCTCCTTGTCGTCCACCTTAATGGTCAGGGGGAACTCGCCGGCGATCTGCATGTCCCGGTCGTCGCCGTACTCATCCACCGCCACCACGTCATGGGTGGGGGCGAGGCCGGCCTGGGTCATTTCCGGGCGGTAGGGTGGTTTTGTTTTTGCCATGGATTCATCCCGAGATGGCCGAATTGCGTTTGAGGGGGGCGAAGGCCGCGGCCGCCCGAGTGGAGGGATCTTAGCAAGACTCCCGCCACCCGCGCCGGGCACCAGGCCAAATTCCCGGGCCCCGTTGCAATTTTCGACGCCGCGCGTGGTATGTTACTCGCGATAACCGTCCGGAATAGCATCAAAAAAAGCCGTAGTGAGCGAACAGACTGAGTCGGAAATCACCTCGGAGTTCCCGGTCTCGGTGCTGATGGAGCGCCGCCTGGCCACCATGGGACAGTGGTCCCAGCCCCAGTGGGAGGCCGTTGCCGTGGTGGCCGGAGAGGACCTGAACCGGTCGGTGCGGCGCACCCAGGTTCACCATGACGACGCCAGCGACCAGTATCTGTGGTCGGGACTGAAAGTGGAGTTGTTCAAGGACGGTTGCGAGAGCTACTGGTACAACCTTCAAAGCGATAATCCGCGATTGTTTGTCGTCTGCTTCGTCGAAGACGAGCACGATGAAGACCAGCTTGAGGTAAAGCCGGTCTTCGTGACCGCCAACCAGGACGAGGCCAACGCCCACATGGAGTCCGACGACCCGGTCTACTCTGTGCCGATGCCGGACAAGGTGCATCAGTGGGTGGAGCGCTTCGTCATTACCCACTACCAGCCGGAAATCAAACGCAAGCGGAAACGTAAAGACTGGGTCGAAGATTCGGAATATGCGAAAAGAGAACGCGAAATCCTCGGACGCAGTCGACGACACTGAAGGCTTCGGCGAGGAGAGCTTCCTCCGGCGCTGGTCGTCGCGCAAACGACGCGCGCGCCGCGGTGAGGCCGAAGACACTGCGCCCGTGCGGTTGGGGGAGACACCGACCTCCGATGACGTCGATGTATCCGACGGACCCGAGCGCGTTCTCACCGACGAAGACATGCCGCCTATAGAGTCTTTGAACGAGGACAGCGATTACAGCGGATTCATGTCGCCCGGCGTCAGCGAATCGCTGCGACGGCTCGCCCTTCGAAAGATGTTCTTGAGCTCCAAGTACAACTTCACCGACGGCCTGGACGATTACGCTGACGATTTCACCAAGTTCGCCCCCTTGGGCAACATCGTCACCGCCGACATGCGCCACCAGATGGAAATGCAGGCCCAGCGGGCCAAAGAGAAGCTGGAGGAGGAGGCGCAGGCGGCCATGGGGGAAGCGCCGGCGGGCGAAGGTGACGGCGCGGAAACAACCGTCGCCGCGTCCGACGAAGGCGAAGAAACCGGTGGCCCGGAAAACCAGACGCTTGACAGCGACGATTCAATCCCCGACCAATCCGGCAGTAAAACTTCCGGCGACGACGATTCCCGCAGCGGCTGAGCAATGAGCATTCT
>JBFIYQ010000335.1:0-2767 GCA_041605275.1 Gammaproteobacteria bacterium | reverse complement strand
CGTATCCCGCAGCACGGAGTACGCGGGAAGGTAGCCGGGATACCCGTCCCGGCAGTAGTAAACTCCCTCTTGTCGGTGGGCATAGTTGGCGTCCCGCGCATAAGTGGTGGCGGTCTCGATGGGTGGGATCACCGCGCCGGTACGGGGATCATCCAGCCGACAGGCGCCGGCGAGCAGGGTCGCCAGCTGATGAGACGCTTGGGCGGGCATGGGTTCGGGTCCTCGGCTTGAATTCGCTGAAGTCTCTGGCGGAGCGCGGAGTTTGACCGATGGCGGAGCAAGACGAAAGACGCTCGTCAGTTTGAAGAAGGGCGCTTATGCTGCCGGCTCTGGATCAATGGATTCCGCTTCGGGGGCAACCATGCGCACGCAGTATGAGAAGGAGATCGCCAAGGGGCGTATTCCGCTATGGCTGGAGGTGGATGACCTGCGTTTCCTCGCCTGCGAGTACAGCCGGCTGCCGGAGGAGGCGCCGGAAGAGCTCACCCGTCTGTGGATGCGCATTGCGGTCCGGGCCCACGCGGCACTGCAAAAGGCCGGCCACGAGCCGCCGCCGTTCGTGCCCTCGGCGGAGACAGGCGACCTGGAGTAAGTGCCGACTTACCCGCCACGCCAAGTTTCAAGCGACCTGGTTCTCCAAGGTGAGCGCGCCGACCTCGATCCGCACCTTATCGCCTAGGCGCAACGAGAAGTCATCGGGCGGCACCACTCCGGTACCGGTCATGAGAAAGACGCCTTCCGGGAAGCTCAGCTCCCGGGTCAGCCAGCGCACCATTTCCTCCAGCGATCGTTTCAGCTTTGAGGTGCTGGTCTCACCTTCAAACACGACCTCGCCGCCACGCTCTATGGTCATGCGCACGGGCAGCGAGCGCATGCTGTCGGCGGAGGCGATAACAACGCCGGGACCTAAGGCGCAGGCGCCGTCGTAGATCTTCGCCTGGGGCAGATAAAGTGGATTCTGTCCCTCGATGTCCCGGGATGAGACGTCATTGCCGGCGGTGTAACCGACGATCTCGCCCGCACGGTTGATGAGCAGGGTGAGCTCAGGCTCGGGCACGCTCCAGCCGGAATCCCGTCGCACCCGCACCGCGTCACCGTCGCCCATTACCCGCCAGCCGACGGCCTTGAAGAACACCTCGACGCGTTCCGCTTCGTAGACCTTCTGGTAAAGGTCAGCGGTGGACGATTCCGCCACCCGCGCTTCGCGGCTGCGAACGTAAGTCACTCCGGCCGCCCACACTTCCTGGGTGTCTTCGATGGGCGCAATCAGCGGGTCCTCCATCCGCGCCCCGGTGGCCGCGGCGTCGAGCGCATCCTCGATCTCGGCAAGCGGGCGTTGCAGCAGCAGGTCCAGATGGAAAGCGTCGGGCAGCGCGCGCCCGTTGATCGCCCAGCGCGGCCCGGAGGCGGTCTGATGACGAGTCAGGTAGCGCTTTGGATCGGGCCTGGGCATGGGTTGATACGGCTTCGCGCGGAATCCTCGTCGACCGATCGCATCAGGTGGCCGGGATAGTGGTTTTAACGATGGCCAGAATGAGTGAAACCGTGATCACAGACAACAGGGTCGAGGCGAAAGTCACCGATGAGGTGCGGGCGACGAAAACACCATAGCGTTGCGCGAGAACGAAGCAGGTAGCGCCGGTGGGCAGGGCCGCGACGATCACGGTGACCACCGCCCAGAGATGATCCATTTCGAACACCTGGGTGACCAGCACCCAGGTGACCAGCGGATGCACGATGAGTTTCGCAACGGTCATCACGCTGGTTTCTGCGAGACCGGAGCGCAGCGACTGACCCGCGGCGAACATGCCCATTGCGAAAAGGGCGCAGGGCCCCGCCGCGTTGCCCAGCAGATCGGCGAAGCTCCCCACCGGCAAGGGGATGAACATTCCGCTGGTGGAAACTGCGACCCCCGCCGCCACCGGGATGACGATGGGGTTCTTCACCAGCGCCTCGGCCACCCCGCGCGTGACGGCGACCGGCTCGGTCTCGCCCCGCTTTTCGATCTCGAGCAATATGATCATGAGAGGGACGAACACCACCGACATGGTCACCGTGGCCATTATTGCGGGCAGCGCGGCGGCTTCGCCGTAAGCGGTCATGACCAGAGGAATGCCCATGTATCCGGTATTGGCAAAGATGGAATTCATCGCGCGCATGGTCATCACTCCGAGCCCGTCTTTGTAGACGAAGGCGGCAACCATCAGCATGAGGACGAAGGTGATGACGAGACCGCCGCCCCAGGCGGCGAGGAACGGCAGATAGAAAATGCGTTCCACCGGCGCCCGCGCGACAAAGATGAACAGCAGCGCGGGCAGGGCGAAGTAGTAGACGAAGCTGTTCAGCGCCTCGCTGCTCTGCGGGCCAAGAATTCGAAACTTGGACGACAGGTAGCCGCAAAAGATCAGGCCGAAGACCGGCAGCGAAACGTTGAGCAGGGCATTCATGGATGGCTTGAATCTGGGCGCGCCACCGATTTTCGGCAGAGCGCAACCGAGTCTATCGGCCTGAGCGCTGGTGTGACAGCTTCAAGCCGTTTGCGCGGCGGTATTTAGAATGTCGTATTTTGTATTTACGGTCGGTATCCGAGCATCCGGGTTTCTACCCGCTTACGACATACTTTCCTTCAACTCTTCGGCGCCACCCTCAGCGTAAACGTCACCGGACCGTCGTTGGTCAGGGTCACCGCCATATGCGCGCCGAAGCGCCCGCACTCGACTCGCGGATACTTCGAGCGCGCGTGGTTCACCATAACGTCGATCAGGCG
>JBFIYQ010000334.1:0-2767 GCA_041605275.1 Gammaproteobacteria bacterium | reverse complement strand
GCTCGCCGGTATCACTCGCGAGACCGTGATGGTACTGGCAGAAGAGCTGGACATACCCGTTCGGGAAAAGCGGCTCACCCGGGACGAGGTCTATTCGGCCGACGAGGCGTTTTTCACCGGCACCGCAGCCGAAGTCACGCCCATTCGCGAACTGGACAACAGAACCATCGGTGACGGCAGGCGCGGCCCGATCACGGAGAAGCTGCAAAAAACTTACTTCGACCAGGTTAAAGGGCGACGAAACGCCCACGCCGATTGGCTTACACTGGTTCTCTGACAACACCCGGGCCCAATGCAGCTCAGCGTCAGAAAGTGAAGTCCCGCACCGCCGGACAGCCGGGCCTGATAGAGCCCAACGCCAAGAATCGCTACGAGGTCAGCAGGTCCGACCTGCCCTTGAGCTGCCCCATGCCGGGCATGTACCTGTGGAACTCTCACCCCAGGGTGTTCCTCCCCATAGAGAAAACGGGTCAGGCGAAGTGCCCTTACTGCGGCGCGGACTATTATTTAATGAAGGACTGATGCGCAGGGACTCCCGCGCGCGGCGAGCCAACCCGAATTGAGCGGAGCCATGGAGCGCGACAGCCGAACACTCTACCGCCGTCTACTCGGCCACGTCGCGCCGTACTGGCGGATTTTTGCCCTCTCGGTCCTGTCGATGGTGGTGCTTGCCCTGACCGAGCCGGCGATCGCGGCCATTCTCAAACCCACCCTCGACGGCACCTTTGTCGACAAGAATGTCGACACCCTGGGCACCATGGCGCTGGTGCTGGTGGGACTGTTTCTCGTTCGCGGCGTCACCGCGTTTACCAGCTCCGTCTGCCTCGCCTGGGTGGGACACCGGCTGGTCATGGATCTGCGCGTGGCCGTATTCGACAAACTCACCTGCCTGCCCGCCCGGTATTTCGACCGCAACACGACCGGCAGCCTGATCTCCAAGGTCACCTTCGACGCGGGACAGGTGGCGGAAGCGGGGACCAGTGTGCTCACCGTGCTGATCCGCGATTCGCTCGCCATCGTCGGACTGCTGGGCTGGATGATTTATCTCAACTGGAAGCTCACCCTCGTGTTTCTCATCTCCGCCCCCTTCGTCGTCGCCATCGTGCGTTACTTCAGCAGCCGGCTGAGAAGAATGAGCAAGAATCTCCAGACTTCCATGGGCGAAGTGACCCATGTTCTCGACGAGACCATCTCCGGACAGCGAATCGTTCGCACCTTCGGCGGGCAGGAGCAAGAGCGTGAGCGCTTCACCAGCGGCGTCAACCGCGCCCGCCAGTTTCAGGTGAAGTTTGCGTCCGCAGCCCATGCTGTCGCTCCCATCGCCCAGTTCGTCACCGCAGTTGCGCTGGCGGTGCTGCTTTACATCGCCGGCCGGCAGTTTGTCGAAGGTGAAATCTCTCCGGGAACATTCATGAGCTTTTTCGCCGCCATGGCGATGCTTTTCTCGCCGCTGAAACGACTCACCAGCGTGAACGGGCCGCTGCAGCGAGGACTGGCCGCGGCGGACAGCGTGTTCGGTATGATCGATGAGCCGGCGGAAGCCGACGAGGGCACCCGCACGCTGGGCCGGTGCCGCGGGCACCTGGAGTTCAAGGACGTATCCTTCGCCTATGAGAAGGAGAAAAGCGGAGGCGTGGAATCCTTGAGCTTCGTAATCGAGCCCGGTGAGACCATTGCCCTGGTGGGTCCCTCCGGCGGCGGGAAGTCGACGCTGGTGAATCTGATCCCGCGCTTCTACACACCGGATTCCGGGCAGATTCTTCTTGACGGGGTGGACACCCGCACGCTCACGCTGGCCTCGCTGAGGAGGCACATCGGCCTGGTCAGTCAGGACGTGGTGATCTTCAACGATACGGTGCGCAACAACATCGCCTACGGCGCGCTGGCCGGGGCCGACGATTCCGAGGTAGTGAAAGCGGCCGAAGCGGCCCACGCGCGGGAGTACATCGACAAATTGCCGCACGGCTTTGACACGGTTCTGGGACAGCGCGGCGTTGGGCTCTCCGGCGGACAGCGCCAGCGAATTGCCATTGCGCGTGCGTTTCTCAAGGATGCGCCGGTGCTTATTCTCGACGAAGCCACCTCTTCTCTGGACAGCGAGTCGGAGCGGCACATCCAGGAGGCTCTGGAGGTGCTGCGGCGGGGGCGCACCACCATAGTCATCGCCCACCGTCTGTCGACAATCGAGTGGGCCGATCGGATCCTGGTCATGAGCGGAGGGCGCATCGTGGAAAGCGGTACCCACGAGGCGCTGCTCAAGGTCAACAACCTCTACGCGGGGCTCTACCACATCCAGTTCGCCCGCCAGTCCGAGCCGCTCTCCGCCGCGGGCGCAGAATAAATGCCTGAAGGCGGGCCGGCCCGGGGCGTAGGAACTGATATCGAGCCCTGGCGCATCGTCATCTGGCGACTCAGTGACGGAAAGGCGGGCCACGACAATCAGAGCCTGGGTCTGGCAGAAGCGCTGGCGAGGGAGGTCCCCTGCGACATTCTCTCCGTCGCCCCGCTTGGCGCGGCGGCGGCACTGTCCGCTTTGGTCACGGGCAAGGCGCCGCGTTACGCGTCTTATCCGAAGCCGGAACTGATTCTCGGCGCGGGCCACGCGACCCACCTGAGTATGCTCGCCGCGCGGCGCGCCCGCGGCGGTCGGCTGGTGGTGCTGATGTCACCGACACTGCCAACGCGGCTGTTCGATCTCTGCCTGATCCCGGAGCATGACCAACCCGGCGCCGACGGCAATGTGGCGCTCACCCGCGGAGCTCTAAAT
>JBFIYQ010000333.1:0-2862 GCA_041605275.1 Gammaproteobacteria bacterium | reverse complement strand
TTTCCGACCCATAGACCGCCGCCGCGTTCCTCGTCATAGAGTCCGTAACGGGGGTCCCTCAAGACGGCTTCAATCTTTTTCATGCCGACTTTGTCCATCACCCGTGTCGCGGCCTTGTTACTCGAGGAGCGGATCATGTCGCCCAGATCCTCATGGATTTCCGGAGTTTCTTCCAGGCTGCCGTCTTCAAAGGACTGGTAGGCGGCTAGCAGGATGGCGATTTTCGGCAGGCTGGCGGCATACATCATCGTACCGCCGTTAATGCTCGCGAATCGTGGCGTATCGCCGCGCAAGTCGGCCAGGGCGACAGCCAAACGGCGCTGACTGATCAATCTTTTCCATCCGGGCTGGCTTTGAAACACCTTTTTCAGCTTTGCCGTAAGTTCCTCATCGCGATAGTGAGAAAGCCTTTGCCAATCGTGGTGTTCCAAATCCACCGCTGCCGGCTGCGATACCTCGACCGCGCAAACCGCGGGCACGGTCAGTGCTGGCGACAACACCAGCGAAAAAACAATCGAACGCCATTTTGCCATTCTGAACTACCTTGCCAACGCAGGTAACACTTCCGCCTTCACGTCTTGTTGCGCCATGCGCATACGTCGATGCTCGCGCCCGATAAAAATCGACAGGCAAAGCCAAACCACTACCAGAGCAATATTTATATAGACGAACTGCAATAAATTCAGATTCAGTACCCGGGTACCGATCAGCACGGTGGCCGCGGCAAGCCCGTCACCGAATCGAACGAAGAACGTGTCAACGGCCGGCTTGGCTTGGTACAGCATGGCCTTGGTTGTCGGCAGCCAGAGCATGTGACGGGCCGTGTTCTGAATGGAGTAGTTGCTCGAGTTCTCGGCAATCTTCATGATCTTAATAATGCCGAGCACGGGTGCGATGGCCATGGAAACGTAGGCCGCCAGCGAGATCAACGGCGTCGTCAATACCAGCAGGCGGAACCCTCCCATCTCCACCAACCGCGAGACGATGAATGCTTGAAGAAAGAGTCCGAGCAGATTGATCCAGAAATACAAGTCACTGTAGAAGGCCGTGGTGGCGTTTTTGAGCAACCGCGAGAACTCCGGGGTTCCAGCCACCGCCGCCCCGGCGACCAGGTCCTGTTCCAGCATCTCCTGCACGAGACCGAACAGCACGTTGTCCCCGCCGGCCACTACCCAGTTGAAGACCATCATCATGACGGCTGTGGCCATGAGGTAGCGGTGATTCATAATCAGATTGAATGCGCCCTCGTTAGTGGGCGCGGCGGGTTCATGCCAGCGGTTTACAGTCGTCTGCGACGGATGCCCGTAGGCGCCCCTGCGATCGGCGCGTCGCGCAAGCCAAATGGCGGCCGCCAATGGCACCAGACTCAGCGGGATGAGATCGAAGGCTTCCAGCCATTCGAGACGCACCAGGCGTTCGCCGATCCAGGAGCCCAATACCGCGCCGGAGGAAGCGCCGACGGCAACCAAAGGGAATAATCTCCGGCCGCGCTCGGCCCCGTACAGATCGGATGCGAATGCCCAAAACTGCGCGACGAGCGCCACACTGAAGATTCCGACAAAAAGATAAAAAGCGATACCGGCGTACGGTAAGTGCTCGGTCAGGAACCCCGGCTGCAGCAACCAGAAAACGAGAAGCGCCAGCATGAAAAAGTAACCCACTCGGGTGATCAGGGCACGTCGGTTGAGCAAGGCCGCGAGGCGCGCATACACGGGCACGATGAGAAGCAGCAGCACAGTCTGGCCGAAGGCGGAATACGCTTTTATTTCCAGCTTTGTCAAACCCTGGATCACGGATACAGAAATCCAGCCTTCCCGAACGGGCTTGATCAGATAGTACGCGGTGAGAATGAGAAAGATGCTGGCGAGCAGGATGAGGCTCGTGGCACCTTCCTCGGGCTTGATGCGCGTAAACACGCGCAGCACCCGTTCTATTGGTGAGAGCCGGAGTTCGTTATCCGAAACGCTGGACTTCATCAGCGCGTTTGACCTCTAATTGGCGCTTGCGGCGCTGTTATTATGCCCTTGTATCCGGGTTGCGCCAGTTAATTTACATGGGTAGATAGCGCGTGAATTCGATCGCACCGCCTGACTCTTGGCAAGCGACCACCCCCGGCAGACTGTCAGCAAAACTAGCCTCCCTTGCCGCCCTGCTGGCGATTCTGTCTCCGCTCGGCGTGCAAATCCGGGCGGCCCCGCTGGACCCGCCGTCGCCAGAGGTGGTGCGGGAAGCGAGAACCATCGTCGCGGAAATGAAGGCCTCCGAGCGCGGGCCGTATCTCCGTCTTCGCTGGTTCTGCAATGACGGAACGGTCCAGCCTCCGGTCGCGTTTGCCTGCCGCGATCGCGGCGGGGGCCGCCAGCACGCCGAGTATTCTGCTGCCCGCGAGCGCCTCGCCGCGCTCGGCTGGTCGGTGGGCACGATCTTTGCCGCGTCGGACTGGTCCACCCTGTGGGAAGGCGAGGACCGGCGACTGCGTCTGCGGGAGCTGCCGATCGAGCGTTACCTGATCGACGTGGATGATGGCTGGGTGCTGCGCCGCGCCCAATTCTACCGCGGCCGGGTTCAGATCGAGGACGAGGAACGCGCGGGACGCAGTCTGCTGCTTCAGCTCATGGAGGAGGTCGATTGGGTAAGCAATCACTTTCTTGCGACCAGGGAGGTGGTTCGCGCGGTCCCCCACGGCACCGGGGATGACCTTACGCGAACCATTCGACGCACGGCGCAAAGTATCGCCGAAAAGGATTCCAGCTTCGAACGACTGCGGGTCGAGACGCATTCGTCGCCCTCCGCCGCGACCGCGGAACGCGTTCGATCCTGGGCTTCAGCCGGACGACGGGATACGCGGGTGACAAAAGAAGC
>JBFIYQ010000332.1:0-2866 GCA_041605275.1 Gammaproteobacteria bacterium | reverse complement strand
CAAGGAATTCGTTGTCGCGATGGAACTGACACCGTTGACGTTCCTTATTCTCGCCCAGGTGATCATCTTCCTGCTCGGATGGCCGCTGGAGTGGAGCGAGATCATCATTATTTTCGTGCCGATTTTTCTGCCGCTGCTGGAGCTTTTCGGCGTCGATCCGCTGTTTTTCGGGATCCTGGTGGCGCTCAATTTGCAGACATCGTTCATGACACCCCCCATGGCTATGGCCGCGTATTACCTTAAGGGGGTATCGCCCCCGCACGTCCAGCTTATGGACATCTTCAGGGGCTGCTTCCCGTTCCTTGGCATCGTTATTCTCGCCATGGTGATTCTGTACAACTTTCCTGCTATCGCGCTTTGGCTTCCCGAGCAGATTTACAGCGTGCGTTAATCGCGCGTTGAACGATTGACAATGGGAAAGGAAGAAACCCCGATCGAAAAAGGACCGGTGTTGCCTCCGGCTCCTGACGGAGGCATCGCAACGGAGATCCTGCACGCCAGCGCGGTCGATACGGCGGAAGCGATTCGCGGCGGCCGCATCGATGCTGTGGACGTGATGCAGGCGTATCTGGACCGAACCGCCAGAGTGGATGACATCGTCCAGGCATGGGCTCACCTGGATCCGGAAAGGGCCCTGAAGCAAGCCGAGGAAGCGGACCAGGCCCGCAGAGAGGGCAAGACGCTTGGGCCGCTTCACGGTGTACCGGTGGGGGTGAAAGATATCCTGGACACCAAGGATTACCCCACGGAAGACGGCACGGTGCTCCACGCGGGCCGCAGGCCGCATGAAGATGCAACCGCAGTGTCTCGCCTTCGCTCAGCAGGGGCCGTCATCATGGGTAAGACGGTCACCACCGAGCTTGCCATGTATTCACCCGGGAAAACGCGAAATCCACACGATCCCGCGCGCACGCCCGGAGGCTCGTCCAGCGGTTCGGCGGCGGCGGTGGCGTCTTATATGGCGCCGCTTGCCGTCGGCACACAGACCAACGGTTCGGTGATCAGGCCCGCCGCCTATTGCGGCGTGGTCGGTTTCAAGCCCAGCCACGGCCTCATTTCCCGCCACAGGATTCTGCAGCAGTCGCGCCCCCTCGACCAGGTAGGGGTTTTCTCCCGCAGCGTA
This sequence comes from Gammaproteobacteria bacterium, assembly GCA_041605275.1. Classification (GTDB taxonomy): domain Bacteria; phylum Pseudomonadota; class Gammaproteobacteria; order HK1; family HK1; genus CAMYJH01. The sequence continues at coordinate 1,743 of JBFIYQ010000332.1, read as the reverse complement.
GAAGACGTCGCCCTGCTGGCGGAATCGCTCATCGGTTTCGACGTCCAGGATCCGGATACCCGGCCAAGCGCCGCCCCGGCCCTTCTCGCCACGGCGCGTGAGGACCCGCCGCTTAGACCCCAGCTCGCGTTCGTGCGCACTCCGGTGTGGGACCAGGCCGAGGACACCACCCACGAGGCCTTCGCCGAGCTCGTCGAGCATCTCGGCGACGCCATGGAAGAAATCGATTTACCGAAACAGTTCAACGACGCGCTGGCGCTTCATCGAACGATCATGGAAGCGGATCTGGCACGAAGCTTCGAGCAGGAATACGCGCGCGGTAAGGATCGCTTGAGCCCGGTCCTGCGCGAGATGATCGAACGGGGACAAAAAGTCCTTGCGGTCGATTACAACGAAGCGGTGAGCCGCATCGGCACATTGAACACATTACTCAATGCAATCTTTCACAAATATGACGCCATACTTACGCCGGCCACCACCGGCGAGGCACCGATGGGGCTGGAATCCACCGGCAGCCCGGTGTTCTGCACCATCTGGACGCTTTGCGGCGTGCCAGCGATCACGCTTCCGTTGATGACCGGTCCGGAAGGATTGCCGCTTGGTATTCAGCTGGTCGGACCAAGAGGCGATGACGCCCGCCTGCTGCGGACCGCCCGCTGGCTGACGCAGTCGGTTACAGAATGAGCCGTCACATGGTTGAAGGCCCGACACAACTTTGCCCGCTTTTCAGCATGACTCCGCTGTCCCCTGCCCGCTATGATGAAAAAGTCACTGTCTGCCAGGAGGAACACTTTCGATGAGGATTGTCCACTGGGTTTGCGGAATTTTCTCGGTCGCGATGTTGGTACTGTTTCTCGGCAAGTACGCCGTGAGCATAGGCTCGGCTCCGCTATGGATTATTATTGTCGGCTGCCTGATTCTGCCGGCAATCGATCTCTTTAAACACATGAAAGAGATTAACGGCGGAAGTGAATAACGGGGAGTCCGCGAGAGTAATGATGATGCGGGGAAACGGAGACGCGCGCGCTGTCAAATCCTGCATGATTTATTTTAATCAGATCTGGCCTCAAATCTCTTTTATGCCCTGATTGCCTTAAGTGCTGTTTCCGCCGCGCTTCCTAAAAACACCGTATCAATTCCCACCGCAATCAGGGTGAACCCCTTTGCCATCCACGGTTTCGCCGCGTCCGCGTCGAGGCCGAAAATGCCGGCGGCCACGCGTTTTTTACCGCAAACTTCACCCACTCTCTCAATGGCCGCGGTGACGCGCGGGTCCGCAACCGCACCGGGAACGCCTAGGCTCGCCGAAAGATCGTAAGGACCGACAAAGAGCGCATCGACGCCTTTCACCGCGGCGATATCTTGCAGCGCCTGGATAGCGTCGGCGTGCTCGATCTGCAGAACCACCGCTATCTCGTCATTGGCCCGGGCAAGATAGTCGTCGAGTCGCGCGCCGTAACCCTGGGCGCGGCCCACACCGACGCTGCGCGCGCCCTCCGGCGGATAGCGGCACCAGTCCACCACCCGCCTGGCCTCGTCGGCGCTGCGGACCCGCGGCACGATGACGCCGTGGGCGCCGATATCCAGGGCCTGCTTGATCCACACCTCATCGATAGCGGGAACGCGGATGAGACAGGGACAGCGCCCGCCCACCGCCTGGAGAATGACCTGCAGCCGGGCTGCGTCCAGAGGCGCGTGCTCGCCGTCCAGGAACAGCCAGTCGAAGCCGGCCTCGGCCAGCCT
>JBFIYQ010000331.1:0-2889 GCA_041605275.1 Gammaproteobacteria bacterium | reverse complement strand
GGCTCCACCATTGCTGTATCCGTTCGCTCCCGCGAGCTCACGGGAGCCCGGTTCCGGCGCGAGGCGCCGCCAAATTATACTCGCCGGTTTGCGGCAATGGTAATGCGAATCGAGACAGGCATGAGGGACTATGTTCAAGAGAATCCGCGGGCTTTTTTCCAATGACCTTTCGATAGATCTGGGGACTGCAAACACCCTCATCTACGCCCGGGGCAAGGGCATCGTCCTCAACGAGCCGTCGGTAGTCGCCATCCGCCAGGAACGCGGGCCGGGCGGGGCCAAGAACATCGCCGCCGTGGGCGAGGCCGCCAAGAGCATGCTCGGACGCACGCCGGGAAACATCCAGGCGATTCGGCCGCTCAAGGACGGCGTGATCGCGGATTTCACCGTCACGGAAAAAATGCTGCAGCACTTCATCCGCAAGGCCCATGAAGCCAAGTTTCTTCGTCCCAGTCCCCGCGTGCTAGTGTGCGTGCCCTGCGGTTCCACTCAGGTGGAGCGGCGCGCGATTCGCGAGTCGGCGGCGGGCGCCGGCGCTCGCGAGGTCTATCTGATCGAGGAGCCCATGGCGGCGGCCATAGGCGCCGGCATGCCGGTGAGCGAGGCCAGCGGCTCGATGGTGCTGGACATCGGTGGCGGTACCACCGAGGTCGCCGTGATCTCCCTCAACGGAATCGTGTACTCGGAATCGGTGCGTATCGGCGGCGATCGATTCGACGAGGCCATCATCAACTACATCCGTCGCAACTACGGCACCCTCATCGGCGAGGCGACCGCGGAGCGCATCAAGCACGAGATCGGCTCCGCCTATCCCGGTAACGAGGTCAAAGAAATCGAGGTGCGGGGTCGAAACCTTGCCGAGGGCATTCCGCGCAGCTTCGTGCTCAACAGCAATGAAATTCTTGAGTCGCTGCAGGAGCCGCTGTCCGGAATCGTCAGCGCGGTCAAGACCGCCCTGGAGCAGACGCCGCCGGAGCTGGGCGCCGACGTCGCCGAGCGAGGTATGGTGCTTACCGGCGGCGGCGCGCTGCTCAAGGATATCGACCGGCTGCTGATGGAAGAAACCGGCATTCCCGTCATCATTGCCGAGGACCCGCTCACCTGTGTCGCCCGCGGCGGCGGACGGGCATTGGAAATGGTCGACGAGAAAGGCGTCGACGTATTCGCAACGGAATGAGTTTCGGCAGACACCGGAGATTGATAGCGCAGTAAAGCGTCGGAGCCTCGCCATTAATCCGATAAAGCCGCTCTTCTTTCGTCGTCCCTCGGCCCTGGCTCGGCTGATTGTTGTCGGCATTGTCTGCATTGCGCTCATGACCGCCGATCACAAGGGTCGCCACCTGGAATCTCTTCGCGGCGTCCTTGCCACCATCGTTTATCCCCTTCAGTACGCCGTAGATCTGCCGATTCAGGTTGGCACCTGGCTGGCGGAATCGGTCACCTCCCGCTCGGAGCTCCTGGACGAGAACTACCGCCTGCGGCGGGAAAATCTGCGCATCCATTCGAGGCTGGAAAAATACGCCGAGCTCGAAGCGGAAAACCGGAGGTTGAGGAGCCTGCTGGACTCTTCCATCAAGGTGGGGGACCGGGTCCTGATTGCAGAGCTGCTGTCGGTGGACATGGATCCCTTCGCCCGCCGGATTGTCCTCAACAAGGGCAGCCGGGATGGCGTCTTTCCCGGTCAGTCGCTGATCGACTCCAACGGGGTCATGGGACAGGTGGTTCAGGCGGGGCCCTTCTCCAGCAACGCCCTGCTGATTACCGATCCGAGCCACGCGCTTCCGGTGCAGGTCCATCGAAGCGGCTACCGCGCCGTAGCCGTGGGCACCGGACCGCAGAATCTGCTGGAGCTGCTGCATATACCCAATAACGCCGATCTGCGGGTGGGCGATCTGCTGGTCACCTCGGGGCTGGGGGGGCGCTTTCCCTCGGGTTATCCGGTGGGACACATCATTAGCGTCGAGCGCGACCGCGGGCGTCCGTTCGCCTCGGTCAAGGTGGAGCCCACCGCCAGGCTGGAGCGCAACCGTGAGGTGCTGCTGGTTTGGCCGGCTGAACGGCGCGAGTCCACCGACGGCTCGAAACCCGGGGCAATGATGCCATGAGCCAGGAGAAACAGCGCGGAAGCTGGGTCATCGTGATGAGCTTCATCGCCGCTTTGATGCTGATGGCGCTGCCGATGCCCGACTGGGCGGGAATCTGGCGCCCGGCGTGGGTGGCGCTGGTGCTCATCTACTGGTGTATGGCCTTGCCCGCGCGAATCGGAATCATGGTTGCCTTCACCCTCGGTATCTTTCTTGACGTGTTGTCCGGCACGCTGCTGGGACAAAACGCGCTGGCGCTGAGCGTGATCGCCTACATCACGCTGCAGTTCTATCAGCGGGTTCGGGTGCTGCCGCTCTGGCAGCAGGGCGTCACCGTGTTCGGCCTGGCCTTCGTCCACCAGGTGTTGATTCTGTGGATCAACGGCATCCAGGGAATGCCCGTGTCTTTTGCCGCCTACTGGGCGTCTCCGCTCGTCAGCATGGTGCTGTGGCCTTGGATATTCGTTGTCTTGCGCGATCTGAGGCGCAAGTACCAGGTGGCCTGATCCCGTGACCGCCGCGGAAATTATTTTTCTCCGCTTCGGCGGCGCCGAATTTAAAGGCGATGCCCCGGCGCCTGGCGGTCGGTTTCCGTGAGGCCCATTCTCACAATCAAGGATATCGCCCAGGAGGCCCAGCTGATCAGGGCCCGCGTGGTGATTTGCTGCGTTCTCATCGCCTGCCTGTCGGTGGTGATACTGGTGCGAATGTTTCAGCTCCAGGTCATCGGTTATGAGCACTTTGCAACGCTGTCCGAGGACAACCGCGTCAAGATCGTTCCGGTGGCGCCGACCCGTGGCCTGGT
>JBFIYQ010000330.1:0-2905 GCA_041605275.1 Gammaproteobacteria bacterium | reverse complement strand
TATTCTCGGCGGCGTACTCCTCACGGATGGGATCGGAGTCGCCGAGGCCCGGCAGGTCCGCCGCGATGACGCGATAGCTTCGGCTCAGCGGAAGCACATTAAGGATCCAGTGGCGCCAGGACCCGAACCCGCCGTGAAAAAGCACCAGCGGAGGCCGGGATTCGTTACCCCAGACGTGCCAGACCATTTGGCCGGCGCCGCAGGGGGTCTCCACGCGGCGCGCGGCGGCTTTTACGCGGGCTTCGAAAGCCGCCGGGGACTCATCGCCGCGCCGGTCGTGGTGCTGTGGTTCAAAATTCACGCAGGGTCCTTTTGCACGTCATTCGGTGTCTAATGCGGCCTCGGGATCGATTTTCCGTGCTCGTAATGGCTTCATCAAGCAGGGGCACTTTAACGCGGGTCCGGTTTTCCGAGATACTTGGGGGGTAAACGATGCGTGCTCGAAGGAGAGGCCAGTGACGGACGACACCGGGCGAGAGATGCCCCAGGAGATCCAGCGCAAGGTCAAAGCGCTCAAGATCCGGAACATCAGGCGGCACATTTTCCTTTGCTGTGATCAAACCGAGCCGAACTGCTCGGAGAAAGGTAAGAGCCTCGAGTCGTGGGCGTTTTTGAAGAAACGCCTCAATGAGCTTGGGCTTGCGCCCAAAGGACTCGTTTACCGCACCAAAGCCAACTGTCTTCGCATCTGCGAGGGTGGACCCATCGCGGTGGTCTACCCTGAGGGGACCTGGTACCGCGGCTGCACTCCGGAGGTGCTGGAGCGCATCATTCAGGAGCATCTGATTGGCGGGAAACCCGTGGCTGAGCACGTGATCGCCGAGCATCCGCTGCGTCCCGATCCCGATTGAACATCGGCGGCAGACTTAACCGCCGCACCCGCGATCCGCAATGACCCGCCGGCCATCAGCCCGTGCCAGGCAGCAGGGCAACGCGTCGCCCATCACCGGCATCGTGCTGATGCTCGCCGCCATGGCGGTGGTGCCGCTGATGGACGGCGTCGCAAAGCACCTGAGCGCGAATTTTGCCGTGCTCCAGGTGGTGTGGGCGCGGTACTTTTTTCATCTGCTCATTCTTCTACCGGTAGTGCTTTGGCGTCACGGCGCGAGCGCCTTGCTGCTGCGAAATCCCTGGCCGCAGATTGTTCGCGGTGGATTTCTCCTGGGTTCCACCGTGCTTTTTTTCGCTGCTATCGCCGTCATGCCCATCGCCGACGCGCTGGCGCTGGTTTTTGTTGCACCACTCGTCGTCACCGCGCTCTCGCCGCTGGTACTGGGCGAACGCGTAGGCCGGCGACGCTGGACTGCGGTAAGCGTGGGGTTCGTCGGCGTGCTGGTGATCGTGCGGCCGGGGCTGAGCGCATTTCATCCAGGGATGCTGCTGGCCCTGGGAGCCGGTACGGTTTACGCGCTTTACAGTTTGGCAACGCGCAAGCTTTCCGGCAGCGCGCCGCCGCTGGTAACGCTTGCCTACACCGCAGTGCTCGGGGCGATGGTGATGTCGGTGGTGGTGCCCTCGGTCTGGTCGCCGCCCGAGGCAAAGGACCTCGTCTGGATGGTGCTCATGGGCGCGCTGGCCGCCGGCGGGCATTTTCTGATCATCAAGTCCTTCGAGCACGCCGAGGCCTCCCTGCTGGCGCCGCTCGGCTACAGCGAAATTGTCATGGCGACGGTGGTCGGTTACCTGGCGTTCGGAGATTTTCCCGACGCCTGGACCTGGGTGGGAATTGCCATTGTGATTGTCAGTGGCGTGTACGTGTCGCTGCGCGAGCGGCGCGCTGCCGGCGGGTAGCTCTCCCGCTTGCACATGGGTTGCTTTGGGTTAGACTCAGGCTCCCCCACAGGTGAGACGGTCCCCAAGGGCCTCTAGGAGAAAAAACAATGAAAGTTTCGGCCTATCGCAGATCTTTTTTCAAACGTGTGCTCTGTTTAGTCGCAGGAGCCGCGCTGCTTACGGGCATGCCTGCCGCCTCTTTCGCGGCGCAAATGCACATCGCTTTTGGCGATATCGCAACGGTGGAAACGCTGAATTTTTTGATTGCTATCGAAAATGCGAAAGCGCGCGGCGTTGACATAAAAATTACTTACTTCAAGTCCGAAGATATCGCGGCGCAGGCTGTGGTCGGGGGACAGGCGGACATCGGCGTGGGCACGCCCTATGCGCTGCTGCAAAAGGTCAAAGCGCCAATAAGGATTTTTTACCAGCTGAGTACGCTGCGATTCTTTCCGGTGGTGAATACCGAGTACTACAAAGGCTGGAAAGATCTCAACGGAAAGGAGATGACGGTGCACTCGCGCGGCTCGGGCACCGAAGCCATCATGAAGCTGATGGCCCAGCGAAACGGCATTCAGTACAGCAATATAAGCTACGTGCCGGGCTCGGAAGTGCGCGCAGGCGCCATGCTCAATGGCACAATTAGGGCGACCATCGTGGACTCCGCCAATCGGCGCGTGCTTATGGACAAGGGCCAGGGAAAATTCATGGTGTTGCCGATGGCCGGCGTGAATGCCAGCGACGAAGCGCTCTATGCCAACGAGAGCTACCTGAAAAAGAACGCGGCTGACGTCGACATTTTGGTCGAGGAGCTTGTCACCGTATGGCGGGCAGTCAACGCCAATCCGGCTTACGTGGTAGAGCAACGCAAAAAGCTCAATCTGCTTCCGGATCTGCCTGCCGATCTGCAGGCCGAGGTTCTGCCTTATTATCAAGAGTCTACCCAGAGCGGCGCTTTCCCCAACAACGGCGGCGCCGACGGCGCGTGGAAGGATGATTTCGACTTCTACTCCGTCGCCGGCCAGCTCCAGGGCGATCCGTCGAGCTTGAAGAAGGACGATTTCTGGGACACCGGGCCCCTCGATAGGGCGCTGGCCAAGCTGGGTCGGGGATAATCCATCAGCCACCACGG
>JBFIYQ010000329.1:0-2911 GCA_041605275.1 Gammaproteobacteria bacterium | reverse complement strand
TACACCAGAAGCCCGCGCGCCGCCTGCTCGTCAATGCCGCGGGAGCGCAGATAAAAAAGCATGTTCTCGTCCAGCTGACCCACGGTCGCGCCGTGGGAGCACTTGACGTCGTCGGCGTAAATCTCCAGCTGCGGCTTGGTGTCGATTTCCGCGTCCCTGGAGAGCAGCAGGTTGTTGTTGGTCTGATGGGCGTCGGTCTTGATTGCGCCTGGATGCACGTAGACCGCGCCGTTGAACACCCCGCGGGCGCGCCCGCTCAGGATCCCCTTGTACAGCTCCTGGCTCACGCAGCGCGGCTTATGGTGGTCGATATAGGTGTGGTTATCCACGTGCTGACGGCCGTCAGCCATGAACAGACCGTTGAGGGTGCAGACCGCGTCCTCGGCGTCCAGCCCGACGCGGATGTCGTTACGCACCAGGGAGCCGCCGAATGAGAAGGAATGGGAGTGAAAACCGCTTCCCGACGACTGATGCACACGTAAGTCCGAGATGTGAAACGCCTTGCGGGATTCCCGCTGCAGCTTGTAGTGCTCGATGCAGGCGGAGGCGCCGACAACGATGTCGGTGCGCACGTTGCTGAAGTAGACGGCGTCATCAAGGCTGACGTAGCTTTCCACAATGGCTGCGCGGCTGCCCCGATCGGCGTGGATCAGAATTCGCGGATTGGTGACGAACTCGTCCTGACGTCCGGTAGAGACGAAGATCAGGTGGATGGGATAGGTGACCACGCCATCCTTGGGCAGCTTCACCACCGCACCGTCGTGCATGAATGCCGAGTTCAGTTCGGCGAACGCGCTGCGGTTTTCCGCATCGCCATCCGAAAGTATTTCCTCCAGCACCTCGGGCGTGCGGGTGATTGCGCCGGACAGATCTTCAATTATGACGCCCTCGGGCAGCTCGCCGGGGCTGGAAAGCGCAGCGGAATACCGCCCATCGACGAACACCAGGTGATGGCAGTCCGTATCTGAGAGGTAAAAGCGCTCCACCTGGGACGCGGACACCGCCGCGGCTTTCGCCGGCGGGACGAACGCGCGCTTTTCGATGGGCGCAACGCGGGTGTACTTCCAGGCCTCGTTTCGCGGCGTCGGAAAGCCGAGCTCGGAAAACCGCTCGATGGCGGATTTCCGCTTTTGCTTGAGCCACGGCAGATCATCCCCGGGGAGCGATCCTGCCACCTTGGCAAACTGGTTGACGTAATGGCGAACCGCCGGGGACACGTTGCTCATGCCGAGGCGGCCTCCTGGCGGACCCAGAGATAGCCTTCTTCTTCCAGCCGCAGCGCCAGATCGCGGTTGCCGGACTTGACGATGCGTCCGCTGTCGAGAACATGCACGTGATCGGGCACGATGTAGTTTAGAAGGCGCTGATAGTGGGTGACGATGATGATCGCCCGCTCTTCGCTCCGCAGCGCGTTGACGCCGTCGGCGACGTCTTTAAGCGCGTCGATATCCAGCCCGGAGTCGGTCTCATCGAGGATGGCGAGTTTCGGCTCCATAATCGCCATTTGGAAAATTTCGTTGCGCTTCTTCTCGCCGCCGGAAAAGCCTACGTTAACCGCACGCTGAAGCAGGGACTCGTCCATGTGCAGGACTTTGAGCCTTTCCTTGACCAGCGAGAGGAAGTCCATGGCGTCCAGCTCGGGCTCGCCGCGATGCTTGCGCACGGCGTTGAGCGCAGCCTTCAGAAAATAGGTGTTATTCACCCCCGGGATTTCCACCGGGTACTGGAAGGCGAGGAAAACACCCTCGCAGGCGCGCTCGTTTGAGGAGAGCTCGAGCAGGTCTTTCCCCTGGTAGATCACCCCGCCCGAGGTGACCTCGTATCCGTCCCGGCCGGCAAGCACATGGGCCAGGGTGCTTTTTCCGGATCCGTTCGGACCCATGATGGCGTGCACCTCGCCGGCCTTCACCTCCAGGTTCAGGCCGTGAATGATCTCTTTACCGTCGACGGTGACGTGGAGGTTCTTGATTGAAAGCATTGTGATTCCGTATCCGAATTTGCGCTCGTATGTCGTATATCGGAGCGGATGACTTCGCACTCAAATCCGATGCCGGGGCGATCAGGCTGTCTCCTCCTGACATACGACAAACGACCTACTTGGCTCCTATCCCACCGCTCCCTCGAGGCTCACTGAGAGGAGCTTCTGCGCCTCGACGGCGAACTCCATGGGCAGCTCCTTGAACACTTCCTTGCAGAAACCGTTGACGATCATGGATACGGCGTCTTCCTCGGAAATGCCCCGCTGCATGCAGTAGAACAGCTGGTCCTCGCTGATCTTCGAAGTGGTGGCCTCGTGCTCGACTTTCGCCGTCGGGTTTTTCACTTCCATGTAGGGAAAGGTGTGCGCGCCGCACTTATCGCCCATGAGCAGGGAGTCGCACTGGGTATAGTTGCGAGCGTTCTCGGCTTGTCTGCCGATTTGCACCAGCCCGCGGTAAGAGTTCTGCCCGCGGCCGGCGGAGATGCCCTTGGAGATGATAGTGCTGCGGGTATTTTCGCCGAGATGGATCATCTTGGTGCCGGTGTCCGCCTGCTGGCACAGATTGGAAAGCGCCACCGAGTAGAACTCGCCCACGGAGTTGTTGCCGCGGAGCACGCAGCTCGGATATTTCCAGGTGATGGCCGAACCGGTTTCCACCTGGGTCCAGGAAATCTTGGAGTCGTCGCCGCGGCATTCGCCGCGCTTGGTGACGAAGTTATAAACGCCGCCCTTGCCGTTCTCGTCGCCCGGGTACCAGTTCTGCACCGTGGAGTATTTGATCTGCGCGCCTTTAAGCGCGATCAGCTCGACGACAGCCGCGTGCAGCTGATTTTCGTCCCGGGTCGGCGCGGTGCAGCCTTCCAGATAGCTGACGTAGCTGCCTTCCTCAGCGATCACCAGAGTGCGCTCGAACTGACCCGTGTTGGCGGC
>JBFIYQ010000328.1:0-2913 GCA_041605275.1 Gammaproteobacteria bacterium | reverse complement strand
TTGATGGGAACAGGGTAGATGGTAGACGGTAGATGGGAAGGATAAAGATCTTAGAACCTGCCCCGATCTACCTTCTACCATCTACCGTCTACGGCCTCGTCCTCACCTCCCCAACCCCAGATTTAATATCCTCTGAATCAGCGATTCATAGCTGAGCCCTGCGGCCTCCGCGGCTGAGGCAAACTCTTCTTCGCGGGCAATTTCGGGATTGGGGTTGGCCTCGAGAAAGTGCAGCCTGCCCTCCGCGTCCATTCGGTAGTCGATGCGACCATAGCCCTCGAGCCCGAGGATCCGGTATATGCGTTTACTCTGGCGAACCAGCATCGCTTCCACACCGTCCGGCAACGGTCGCGGCGGCGCGATCTCGACGCCGTGTTTTTCCTGGTAGGCGATGTCGTGCTTCATGCGTTCGGTAGCAACCATATTTTCATCCGGCTCTTGGTCCTTCATTAGCAGCTCCCGGGGCGGAAGCGCGGTGAGGCGCACGTTGCCCAGGATACCCACGTACAGCTCGCGACCCGGTATGAACTGCTCCAGGATGGCATCCGTACCGATACGCTTTTGAATGAACTCGATCCTTTTTTCCAGAGACTCGTCGTCGGTAACGACGGACGCTTTTGAAATACCCCGGGAGGCCTCTTCGTTGAGTGATTTGACGATGATGGGGAAATCGAGCTTCGCCGGCCGGCGTACCGCGTGCCCTTTTCGCGCCGCTTTGAAGCGCGGGCAGCGAATTCGATGATAGACCAGCAGCTTCTTAGACATCGCCTTGTCCCGGGCGATGATCAGACCGCGGGGGCTGCAGCCCGTGTAGGGCACGCCGAGCAGCTCCAGAAAAGCAACCACGTTCTGGTCGTAGACCGCCTCGCCGCGGAACTCCTCCAGCAAATTGAACACGACATGGGGGCGCCACCCTTCCACCGACTCGCGGATGGGCAGCAGCTCGTCTAGCACTCCGAGTACCCGCACCTGGTGGCCTAGCGTCTCCAGCGCGCGGACCACGTCCAGCTCGGTCTTCAGGTCGTATTGCTCCGCGTCACTCAGCGTGGTGACATCTTCCGGCGGCACGTAGTTGGCGTGCACCAGAACCAGAACCCTGAGCTTTTTCATAGGGCGTGCCAGTCCCTGCGACGGTAAACGTACTCGGCGCTACGCGCCGCGAGCACGATGGCGAGATCGACAATGAGCCGCCGCTCGGAGCCGGCGACGCTCAGCTTGAGCTCGCGACAGCGGCTGACCATCTCACGTAAAACCATGTCCACCGCCAGCGGATGCTCAGAAGTATTTTCCGTCACCATACGGCGTATCGTTACCCGGTTCCGGCGAAGGAACGCCGAAGCCTTTTCTCCGTTACGCGATTTGGTGCCGCGGAAAAGTCTGATCAGATCGGCATCATAATCCGAAGTCGTCATGCCTGAGTACAGCTCGAGTTTTTCCTCGTAGTACTCGCGCAGTGTTTTCCTCATGCGGCTGATGGGATCGACTTTCGAGCGGTTTCGAACCTTTGGCGTTTGCCCGGAAAGCTCCGCCATCAGCTCGTTCACGTACTCGAGCTTCTTAAGCGCCGACCAGCCCTTGTATCGGTCCCTCCATCCGGATTTTGGCGTCAGCCACACCGCAAAGGTTTCTGCAAAATCCTCGTCCGGATGCGCCTGGGCATACCAGTGATCCAGGTGAATGACATAGCGCTTGCTTGCCGGGTTCGGCTTGTAGTAGTCGGGATAGCGTGAAGAAGAGAGACCGAAAGTCCGCTGCCAACGCCGCCTTCGATTGAGTCGATAGGCGTGGTCCATGACGTGACCCATCTCGTGGCGCAGCAGCTTGAGGCAGCCCGTGCGGCTGCCCCCTTCTACGTTCAGGATCTGCTTGCGCTCGAGACGTATGAGTCGCTGGTGGGTGAGGTAGAACGGCACCGCAATCCCGGTCACGCCGTCGGGAGAAAACCACTCGTCGGAGATCCAGAAATGCGGCCGTATGCGCACCTTGCGCGCGTCGAGCTCCCGCTGCAGCTTGTCGAAGCACTCTTCGAGCCAGGTGCCTTCGAGCCGAACCCCGAGATCGCACAAGCGAAGGTCGAGCAGCTTCTCGTCCGACCATCGGGTCCAGTGCAAGCGTTTCTTTCGCGCCAATGAAAATTTCTCAGATCAACGTTCGAGCCGAATTACCCCACGGCGCGGGGCGCCCCACGGGTTGTTATCTTTCTCTAGAAGAGATGACGCTCTCCGCGGAGCTCAGGCTGCTTTCTTACGTATTTCCGGCGCGGCCTCGTCGAGCGCACGCTCAAAACGATCGAACAGATCGTCGATCTGCTTGTCGTCGATGATCAGCGGCGGACAAACGGCCACCGAGTCGCCCGTCAGGCCGCGCACAATGAGCCCGTTCGCCTGGGCCCGCTCGGCCACGCCTTGCGCTGCCTTGACGGCCGGGTCGAACTGGGCCCGGGTGTCCTTTTCGGCCACCAGCTCGACGGCGCCGATCAGTCCCACGCCGCGGGCCTGCCCCACAAGCGCATGATCGGCCAGAGCGCGAAGCCGGGCCTGAAAGGGCGCGGACACCCGGCGCACGTGATTCACCATGTCCCGCTCTTCGTAGATCTTCAATGTCTCCAGCGCCACCGCCGCGGATACCGGATGCGCGCCGTAGGTATAACCCATGCCGAACCCGCCGTGTGCCTTGCTGTTGTCCGCCATCACCTGATAGAGCTCATCCGAGATCATGAGCGCGGCAATCGGGAGATAGCCGGAGGAAAGCTGCTTGGCGCAGGTGACCATATCCGGCCGGATGCCGTATGTCTGACTGCCCCACATGTTCCCGGTTCGGCCGAAGCCGCAAATGACCTCGTCGGCGATCATCAGCACGTCGTGCTTTTTCAGCACCGCCTGAATTTTCTCGAAATAGGTCTCCGGCGGAACG
>JBFIYQ010000327.1:0-2950 GCA_041605275.1 Gammaproteobacteria bacterium | reverse complement strand
TTTCTTAATCTGCACCGCACCAAAGAAAAGCGGCTTTTTGTTTTTCATGAGGTGCTTTGTGTTCAAGTAATAATTGTCACGCTTATCCTTTTCGCAGACCAGATCGACAGCGTAATCCTTCAACATGCCGCGCAGTCGGTCAAACACTTCCTGGAAGCGCTCCTGATTTGCCATTGAGGTCCGAAAGCCGGTTTAAGCGCTCTGTCTGGCGAGTTTCTTTTTCAGATGCGGAATAAGTCCGCCGTCTTTGATCATATCCACCAAGTGCTCTGGCAGCGGCTCGCACTCCAGCGTTTCTCTGGTGGTCAGATTCTCCACCCGCCCTTCGACGGGATCGATCTTCAGCACGTCGCCCTGGCTGATGCGATCTGTCTCCTTGCAAACCAGGGCCGGTAGACCGAGATTCAGCGCGTTGCGATAGAAAATACGGCCGAAGGATTTCGCCAGCACATAACGGATACCGAGGGTCTGAAGATTCAGCGGCGCCTGCTCCCGGGAAGAGCCGACGCCTAAGTTTTCACCCGCCACGAACACGTCACCAGTGGAAACCGATTTTGCAAACATTGGGTCCACCGCCTCCATGCAATGTTGTACGACCTGGTCCACGGGCTTCATCAGGTAGGCGCTAGGCGCCATTACATCGGTGTCGATGTCATCGCCGTATACCCAGGCGCGTCCGTCAGCCATACGCCCTTCCTTTAAATGTATTCCCTGGGATCAACAATGCGCCCGGCCAGTGCGCTCGCCGCAACGGTGTAGGCGGAGCCAAGATAACCCTGCGAAGATTTTGCGCCCATGCGCCCGCGGAAGTTTCGCGACGACGACGAAATGCCCACCTCGTTCTCCCCCAGACGCGCGGGCCCCAGTCCGATACAGCCTCCGCAGCCGCTTGGCAAAATCACAGCGCCGGCATCCACAAGCGTTGCGATGGTGCCTTCCTCTGCGGCGCGGTCGCGAATGCGGTTGGACGCGGGCGCGACAACGAAGCGCGTGCCTTGCGCCACTTTTTTTCCTTTAACGATGTCCGCAGCCATGCGGAGATCATCCAGTTTGGCTCCGGTGCAGGCGCCGATGTAGGCCTGATGGATCTTAACGCCGGCGTTTTCTTCCACCGGTCGGCTGTTGGCGGGGGAATGCGGTGCCGCCACCTGCGGCGCCAGCGCGTGGGCATGGATTTCGATGACCTGTTCGCAGGGCGCGTCCGGATCGCTCTTGAATCCCGTTCCGTTCACCGGCGCGCCGGCGTCCTCGAGCCACTCCAGAGTTTTAGAGTCGGCGGCGATGATGCCGGTCTTGGCGCCGATCTCCGCCGACATGTTGGTGAGCACCATGCGTTCATCCACGGACATCTTCTCCACCGCGCTGCCGGAGAACTCGACCGCTTTGTAGTTGGCGCCGTTCAAGCCGATGCGGTGACAAAGCGAAAGGATCACATCTTTAGCGGCCAAGCCGCGGGGCAGGGTTCCGGTCACCTCCACCCGAATGGTGTGCGGCACCCGCACCCAGATTTCTCCCGTGGCGAGCACCCCGGTGAGGTCCGTCGTGCCGATGCCGATCATAAAGCAGCCGAAAGCGCCCGCGGTGGGCGAGTGCGAGTCGCCGCCCACCAGAAACATGCCGGGAACGAGATATCCGACTTCGGGAAGTACCACGTGGCAAATGCCTTCCTTCTCGTGGTAGCGCTTCACCCCTTTGGCCGCAACCCAGTCGCGGGTGATGTCCTGGATGCGGATGCTGTCGGGATCGGTTTCGTGAACGAAATGATCGGTGATGACGACCACCTTGTCCGGATCCCATACGTCGGCGCCCACGGCCTCCAGCTTTTCGATCTGACGCCGTGGCCCGCTGGAGTCGTGCATCATGGCCAGGTCGACTTTGCAGGTAACGATCTCGCCTGGCCGCACGGACTCGACGCCGGCGGCGCGGGCGATGATTTTTTCAGAGATAGTGTGGGGCACGAGGCGGGTTCAATATGTTGAATTGGGGGACAGCGATTATAAGGGATGTGTCAGCCGACGTGTCGAAAACGTGGGGAATGGAAGAGATTCGTATGTCAAATATCGTATATCGAATTTCGGGAGGATCGGCTTTTAGGATGCGCAACGCGTCAGAATCAACCACTTCGTCATTCCCGCGAAAGCGGGAATCCAGTAGAAAACTACGTTCATTAGGCTCCCGTCACAATCACCCGGACAGTTTTAGCTCGCCCCATGCGCACTAAAGTCGCTTCGTCCGCATCACGAGTCACGCTTCACGCGTTACTTTTCCCGGTATCCGCAACAGCAACACCACGCCCCATACCGCAAGCACCGCCAGCACTCCGAAGGCCGTCGGATAGCCAATGTTCGCGGCAATCAATCCAAAAGTCAGTGGAAACACCACGATGCCGCCGAACATGACGAGCTGCATACCCGCCGTAGTCTCCGCCGCCATGCCCTTGGGCGAGTGGGTGGCGATCTCCGAGAGCATGATCCCGTTCCAGCCGAAGGTGCTCATGCCGAGCAGGGTCGCGACAAATACGATGACTGGCTTCGGCCAGAGGTCGCTCATCATCGCGGTGAGAATGAGACAAACGGCCGCCATCACCCCGAGCGAAACGAGCATAAGCCGCGAGCTCAACAATCGCTCGGACGCCGCGCCCCAGATCAGCCGCCCGGCAAATCCACCCACCTGCATGCAGGTCAGAATCAGTCCCGCCAGAGTGAGCGTGAGCCCGTGGCGCTCGGTCAGATACACCACCATGAAGACGCCCGAGCTTACCTGACAGCCGGCGTAGGCAAACGCGGCAAGGGTGTAACGGCGCAACACTGTGTTGGTCATCACCCGGCGAAGCGGCGCCCACACGTTGATCAGCGCGGTAATGCTCACCGGCCCGGATCCGGCGTCGAACTGGGAACGAAGCGGCTGAAGCAGCACCGCCACCACCAGTCCCACGGCGCCCACGGCAACG
>JBFIYQ010000326.1:0-2962 GCA_041605275.1 Gammaproteobacteria bacterium | reverse complement strand
CGGAGTTGACCAGCAGGTCGGCGAGGCGCTCTACGTCCGCAGGGTCGCCGATGGACTGCGTCGACGCACGGTAATTGCCGGCCTTCGGAATAACCGCCTTTTCCAGCGGAATTTCCCTGTCCAGCACGTCCCTCGGTATTTCGAGGTAGCTCGGTCCGGGCGCGCCGGCGAAGCACTCGCGCACCGCCATCGCCACCATATCCGCCACCCGCTCCGTAGATGCAACGGTAGAGGCGAACTTGGTGATAGGACGCATCATGTCGACGTGGGGAAGGTCCTGCAGCCCGCCCATGCGGTGCTGAGTCAGCGCGGCCTGGCCGCCGATGTGCAGCACCGGGCTTTCGGACCTGAAGGCGGTGGCGACGCCGGTCACCGCGTTGGTGCACCCCGGCCCGGCGGTGGTGACAACACAGCCCAAGCGCCCCGTCTGCCTGGCGTAGCCGTCTGCCGCGTGGGCGGCCACCTGTTCGTGACGAACGTCCACCACGCGAATGCCTTCGTCAATGCAGCCATCGTAGATATCGATGATGTGCCCGCCGCACAGACTGAAGATCGTATCGACGCCCTCGCTCTTCAGCGCTTTCGCCACCAGGTGGCCGCCGGATACGACGTCCCCCTCCCGGCTCTTTCTTGCGAGCGTGTCGTCTGCGGTGCTGGCGCGTGACGTAACGTCTTTTGCAGCAGTGGACATTGTTCAAACCTCCTGAATCGGTGCCGTTCCGACGGTCCGTGAAATACTGAAGCCGCCGGGCAAATCTATTCGAGCCAATCGACGTTTTCCGCCACGTGGGCGGCAAGATGAAGCGTGTGCTCTCTGCTGAGACGCTCGGCGAGATCCGCGTCTCTGGCCTCCAGCGCCTCGATAATGTTCATATGATCGATGATGGACCGGCTGGCGCGATCTTTTTCAGAAATAGTGCGGGTTCGAATCCAGCGCAGATGAAGGAAAAGATTCTCCGTCATCTTGGCCAGTAAATCGCAGTGGCTGATTTGGATCAGCGACTGGTGAAACTTTATATTGGTGTCGGAATATTCGTCGATCCGCGCCTGCACCTTGGCGTCGCGGAAGGTCGCGAACATCTTGCGCAGGCCGGCGATTTCCTGGTCGCTGGCCCGCTCGGTAATCAGGCGCGCCGCCAGGCTTTCCAGCGCCGCCCACACCATGATCATTTCGAGGATCTCTTTCTTACTCTTTCGGGCAACGAATGCGCCTCTTCTCGGAATCGTGCGCACCAGCCCTTCGTGCTCCAGCCGACCCAGGGCTTCACGGATCGGCGTGCGGCTGACGCCTAAGTCCTCGGCCAGGCGGCGCTCGTCCAGGCGGAAGTCGTCGCGGTAGATGTCTACGGAAAGGATGGCCTTCTTCAGTGATTGGTAGATGCGATCGCGCAATACAAAGCCGTCGTCTACGCGGTCGAGTTCGAGGGACACGGTGGACATAGCGAGAGCTACCTAAATCATCGGTCGGGTCGGTGCTGGTATATTGTATACCAAGCACTTTTCCGCACAACCCAGGGGCAGCTCCTTCCCGGATCGCGCCTCAGGAATCACCCGAGGCCTCCGCGGCGCGCCGCCGGCGGGCCTTGATTCTAGCCATCTTGACGATGGGCACGATGGTCAAGATCACCGCCAGCACCAGGAAGGTGGCAGAAAGGGGGCGTTCGATGAATATCGATATATCGCCGCGTTCCCCCACCAGCGTCTGACGGAAGGCACGCTCGGCGAGCGGTCCCAGCACGATAGCCAGAACCGCTGGCGCCACCGGGTAGTCGAGCTTTCGCATCAGGTAGCCGACGACGCCGAAAAGCAAAATCAGCCACACGTCGTGCATGTCCTGGGTCGGCGCGTACCCGCCGACGATGCACAGGACGAATATGACCGGGGCGAGAATCGTGAACGGCAGCCTGAGCACGGACACGAATGCCGGTATAAAAGCGATGTTGATAATGACGGTAAAAAAGTTCGCCAGATAAAGGCTGCCGATGAGACCCCAGACGAAGTCGGGATGGTTCTCGAACAGCAGCGGTCCGGGACGCAGGCCCCAGATGATCATGCCGCCGAGTAGAATGGCGGTGGTCGGGGACCCGGGAATGCCCAGGGTCAACATAGGCAGCATGGAGCCGGTGCTGGCCGCGTTGTTTGCAGTCTCCGGCGCGGCCACGCCGGACAACTTACCCTTGCCGAACTCCTCTGGAGTATCGGAAAGGCTCTTGGCGAGTCCGTAAGCCATAAGCGAAGCGGGCGTCGCCCCCGCCGCGGGAAGAATGCCGACGAAGTACCCGAGAACCGACGACGACAGAATCGTCAGGGTGGAGTCCTTGAGCTGCCTGAACGAATCGATGACACGCTTAAGGCCGAAAGCCGCCTGAGACACCTGCACGTCGCCTCGAGTAATCTCTAGCGTCCACAGCATCTCGCCAATGCCGTAGATGCCGATGGCGAGAACGAGAAAATTGATGCCGTGATAAAAGCCCGTGATGTCGCCGAATATGAGCCGCGGCTGCCCGGTGATTTCATCCAGGCCCACGGCCGCCAGCACCAGTCCGATGCAGATGGAGAACAACGTTTTCGGAATGTCGTCTCCGCCCAGGCCCACGAAGGTGGCGAAGGCGAGCATCATCAGCGCAAACTCTTCGGCCGGCCCGAATTTGAGCGCGAATTCCGCCAGCGGCGGTGCAAACAGCGTGAACAAAATTACGGAGATAGTGCCGCCGATGAATGAGCCCACGGCCGCAGCGACCAGAGCGTAATCGGCCTTTCCCTGCATCGCCAGCGGGCGGCCGTCGAACACCGTTGCCACGGCGGTGGACGCTCCGGGTATACCCAGCATCACCGAACTGATGGCGCCTCCGTACATGGCGCCGTAATAGACCGCGGCGAGGAAGATTATCGCGGCGTTGGGCGGCACAAGAAAGGTGACCGGCAACAGGATGGCGACGCCGTTGACTGAACCGAGCCCGGG
>JBFIYQ010000325.1:0-2972 GCA_041605275.1 Gammaproteobacteria bacterium | reverse complement strand
TCTTCGCGCAGGCCCTGTATCTGGCGGGAGAAGAATTTTTCGTAGTTCATGGCTCGTCCCGACGGATGGCGAAAGCCTGGCGCTCACATTAATTGAGCAGGGAAATTTTCGAAACCCCCCTGAATTGACCCCGGTCAAGCAGGACCTGAAAAAGCGGAACGAATGTCCCTCGCCATGACTTCGGCTTTGCGCGCTGAGTAAGCTTTCGGGAAATATTCCGGAAGCTGGGATTCCCGCAGATCGAAACCGAAGGCGCGCTTGCTCAAAACGATAATGGGAGGCGCCTGAATGCGCTTGAAGTAGTTGACCCTGAGCTGGCGGTCCACCCACTCGAGATCCTCCACCCAGGCGGCGGTATCCGGGAAATGTTTCAGAAACCCCCGCTCGTCTTGGTAACCGAGCTCGACGAATAAGCGCCCCTGCAAGAACCAGTTCAGAATATCCAGCGGATGCTTGCGGTACTCGATCATTTGCCTCAGCAGGGCGTCGTGATAACCGTAACGAATGGGATCGCCGAGCCCCTTGGTGACATCCTGGGCCTCGGAAAGCTCCGCGCTCGGCACTATCTCGCCGTTGATCAGGTTCGATGGAATGACTTCTTTCCCGAAGATCTCTTGGTTCAGATATCGGGCCAAGTCGAACACCTGCGTCTTGTAGAGATCGGCAATCGGCGCCACCGCACCGTTGACGTCGCCATAAAGCGTCGAGTAACCGAGCGCGGTTTCCGTCTTGTTGCCGTTGTTGGTGAAGATCAATCCGCACTTCGCCGCGAGACCCGCGAGCACGTCTGCGCCCCGGATCCGCGCCTGTATGTTTTCGTCCACCAGCCGGGTGTAGTTTCCCGGCTCTCTCGGGAAGGCGCTGTCGCGGATCTTTTTGGACAGGAGCTCGTAGAGATCCTGGATCGGACAGCTCAGGTAGTCCACGTCGAGCGCCTCACAGATCTTGCGGGCGTTGTTCTTGGTGATCTCGGCGTTGAAACGGGTCGGCATGTTGACGGCGAATACCCGGTCGGGACCAAAAGCCCGAACCAGCATGGCCAGGGTGACGCTGGAGTCGATTCCGCCGCTGGCGCCGATGAGAAACCTGTTTTCCTGGCCTCGAATGTGGTCCAGGTGCCTCAAGCCGGTGACGATTCCGTGATAGATGTCCTCCAGGCCGCTCCTTGGGACCGATGCGCTGGCGTCTCCGTTGGGCACCATCAGCATCTGCTCTTTCCAGGACGTGGCGCGCTGGCAGATCTCGCCGTCGGAGGCATAGGCAGTGGTGTCGCCGTCGAAGACCAGGATGTTCTTACCGTTGTTCTGCGCGCCGACGTGGTTGATGTAGAAGAAAGGTAGCGGCGATCGGGCGAGCACCTCGTGCACCACCCGGTTTCGCTTTGCGTTTTTCTGCCAGGTCCAGGGCGACGCCGACAGATTGAAAACCGCGTCCGCGCCGCGCTGATGAAACACCTTGAGCGTGTCCAGCGCCTCGTGGTCGAAGGAGTAGTCCTGACACCAGATGTCCTCGCAGAGCTGCACCCCGAAGCTGAAGCTGCCGCCGCCCCGGCGCGGCACCTTGAAAGGCACCAGCCAGTCGCTCATGGAACGGCCCTCCGCGCCCGCCAGCTTGCGCAGCGAATAGAAATGCCGGTCATCGTCGAAGAATCGATAGTTGGGGTGAAGCGTCTTCGGCTGCACGCCCTGGGGCAAAACCTCGGGCACCTCCGGCCGCACCAGATACTGCCCGTCACGACAAACGTGAACGGCGTTGTACTTGCGCGGACGGCCGTCTTCGCCGATGCGTGACGTGTCGACGGCCACGTTGCCGAAAAGTACCGTAAGCGCCTCGCTGGCGGCCACGATTTCTGCGCTGTAGGCGGCAAAGTCCTCCACCAGCGCGTCCAGTTCCCACAGATCGCCGATGATGTAGCCCGGAATGCACATTTCGGAGAAGGCGACGATCTCCGCGCCCGCGTCCCGGGCGCGATTCATGTGTTCGAGCATGCGAGCGACATTGAGATCCGGACGTCCCGCCCGGACCTCCATCTGCACCAGGGCAATGTTCGGCAGCTGGTTGAATTTCACTCGCGTCGCCTCGGTCAACTTTGGCGTATCCAGTAGAATCGTGTTTTAGTGAGGTCTATACCTATTTGGAACCTATCCCAGAGACAGCGAGCGCTGGCAAGACAAGGCAAAAACAGGCGAAGAAGCGGAGTTTACACGACAGTAAATGAGCATTTTGAGCCTGTTTTTTGACGCCGTTAGGCTGAGCGCAGCAGTTCTTAGATAGGTTCTAGCATGTCACGGAAGGCCAATACCGTTCCACCAACCGGGGAGTCAACGACCGGCCATGTCCCAAGCCCCTCAAAGGCCACGGGCGGCTAGCATTCTCATCACCTTTGCGGCGTTCGTGGTGGTGGTGGCCGGCCTTCGGGCCGCGGAACCCATCGTGGTGCCGTTTCTGCTGTCTATCTTTCTCGCCATCATCAGCGCCCCGCCGCTGTTCTGGCTGGAAAGACGGGGCTTTCCGAAATGGCTCGCCATGCTGACGGTGATCACGGGCATCGTCGCTGTCGCCCTCGGGATCACCGCGATGCTGGGCAACTCCATTAACGATTTTTCCCGCGATATTCCTTTTTATAAGTCCCGGCTCAAGGAACAGTTTGGCGGACTGGTGAGCTGGCTTGGCGCGCACGGGGTTCAGATAACCCGCGAGCAGGTCTTGAGCTACGTCAATCCGGGGAAGGCCATAGAGCTCGTGGGCGAAATCTTCAACGGCTTTGGCGGCGTGCTGGCCAATGCGTTCCTGATTTTCCTGACCGTCGTCTTTATTCTTTTCGAGGCCCACAGCTTTCCGCGCAAGGTTCGCGCCGCCATTGATGATCCGGAGAAGAAGCTGGAGCGCTTCGAGCAGTTCACCGAAAACCTGATCCGCTACCTTGCCATCAAGACGCTGACGAGCCTCGGCACCGGCATCGCCATCGGCGT
>JBFIYQ010000324.1:0-2979 GCA_041605275.1 Gammaproteobacteria bacterium | reverse complement strand
GCCCACACGGCTCGGCGCACAGGAATATTCGCCCGACCTCTGCGTAGGGCTGAACCGCTGGGAAAAGTCGGTACGCTAGTATCAGCATCTTTGCGCCGGCCGGAATCTCGCGCAGACAGTGACGGCAGGGATTGCCCGGGCCGTCGGACACGGTGACTTCGGGTGGCTGGCCGTTGGCGTCGGGCCTGCCCGCCTGCAGCGCGCGTACGGCTTCAGTGGGCAACGCTAAAAACCTGAGCTCCATGGCAAAATTCTCCGAGCTGATAACGACACCGCGGCCACATTGACATGGCGGCGGCGGCGACGAGACCCGAATCTTGCTGACGGAAAAAGGGGAAAACAGAGAAAGCAGGGAAGAACTTTTCGGCTCTCATCCCGTATTCTACCGCCTCACGTCCCCTGCTGGCATTGAAATCCACCGTTGGTCATAATCGACAGCCTGGATCGACCTGTCGAAACCAGCCCTGCCATTCAGTCGGTTGACGCGTCTCGATCGGCGAGTGGCGCGCCGGGAGATGCCGTAAACGAAACGGATTCCTGTCGCAATCGTAAATAAGAATTGGTAACCGCCCCCGCCGCTGATCCCTGAGGATGGCATCGCCAACGGGCGGCACAGACCCTAAAGCCCTGGAGGAGGGACTCATCCATGAAAAACGCAACCAGATCACTTACCTGGCTCGCCGCCGTGCTTGCAGCAAGCATTCTATCGGTGCCCTTCGGGGCACTGGCAGCCGAAGGGAAGCTGGTCGTAGTGACCTCTTACCCACCGGATACCACGGAAACTGTCAAAAAAGCATTCGAGCAAAAGCATCCCGGTATCCAGGTGGAGATGCTGAAGAAAAAGACCACCGCCGGCATCAAGTACCTGCAGGAAACCGCTGCAAACAATACCTCGGATCTCTTCTGGGCCTCGGCGCCGGATGCCTTCGAAGTTCTCAAGGGCGACAACCTGCTGCAGAAGTATCAGGTCAAGGTGACCGGCATTCCGGAAAAGATCGGTGCCTTTCCTATTAACGACCCGGATGGCTACTACAAAGGCTTCGCCGCGTCGGGTTACGGCATCATGTGGAATACCCGCTATCTCAAGGCCAAGAAGCTTCCGGTTCCAAAGACCTGGGAGGATCTCGCCAAGCCTGTCTATCACGGTCATGTGGGCATGAGCGCACCGTCGCGCTCGGGCACCACGCACCTCACCGTCGAGACGGTGCTGCAGGGAGAAGGTTGGGAAAAAGGATGGGCCCAGTGGAAGGCCATCGCCGGTAACTTCAAGACGGTCACCGAGCGCAGTTTTGGCGTTCCCGACGGGGTCAACTCCGGCCAGTTCGGGGTGGGCATCGTGATCGATTTCTTCGGCCTGTCGTCTCAGGCCTCGGGCTTCCCGGTGGATTTCGTCTACCCGCCGGTCACCACGCTGGTGCCCGCGAACATCGCCATCGTCAAGAACGCGCCGAACCGGGAAGCGGCTTCGGCCTTCATCGAGTACCTGCTGTCGCCGGAAGGCCAGGAGGTGCTGCTCGATCCCAAGATTCGAAGGCTTCCGGTCAATCCGGCCACCTACGCCAAGGCGCCGGCCGGATTTCCGAATCCCTTCGAGGACAAGTCCATCGGCGCCGCGGTCAAGTTCGATCTGGATCTTTCGAAAGGCCGTTACAACGTCGTCAACTCGCTGTTTGACGTCATGATCACCTATCGTCTGGATGATCTGCGTGCGGCGGTGAAGGCCATCCAGGACGCCGAGGCCAAGGCCATGGGCAAGTCCAATGCGGACGCCGAAAAGATGATCGAGGAAGCGCGTTCACTGGTCGCCATGGTTCCCATCGACGCCGCCACCGCGAGCGAGAAGGATTTCAACGCCGTCTTCAAAAAGAAGCGCAAAAAAGCGACCACCAAGGTCACCGGCCGCCAGGCCGAGGTGGAACAGGGATGGGACGAGACGGTTAAAGCCAATTACGAGAGGGCGAAAAGCCTCGCCGAGAAAGCCGCCTCGATGCTCTGATAGGCTGATCATCGCGGGGAGCGGAGCCCTCCGGGTTTCTGCTCCCCGCCGCTTTTACTCTGCTTCCCTGCCGCAGGAGATCCGGCACTGAACGCCCTGTCTCGAGGTCAGCTGGGACCCGGCGCGCTCGCCGTGGTCCTCGGTCTATTCCTCCTGATCTTCCTGGTGGTGCCCGTTGTCAAGGTGATCTATGTCGCCTTCCAGGATCCGCACACGGGCGCGCTGACGCTGGTCAACTTCGTCGACTTCTTCAAAACCTCGCTGTTCCAGGAATCGTTCTTTAACTCGTTCTACGTGGCCGCCATGTCGGTGGTCCTTTCCTCGATCTTCGCGTTGCCGCTCGCCTACTTCACGACCCGTTTCAATTTTCGCGGCACCGTCATCATCCAGACGCTCGGCATCGTTCCGCTCATCATGCCGCCGTTCGTGGGCGCCGTGGCGATGGTGCTTCTGTTCGGGACAAACGGCAGCGTCAATCTCCTGCTCGACGAATGGTTCGGATTCACCATTCCTTTCATGGAAGGCTTGAACGGCGTCATATTCGTCGAGAGCGTGCATTACTTCCCGTTCATTTTGATCAACCTCTCCGCCGCGCTTGCGAACATCGATCGCAGCATGGAGGAATCGGCGCAGAATCTCGGCGCCAGCGGCTTCAGGCTGTTCAAGCGCATCGTCTTCCCGCTGGCCATGCCCGGCTACGTCGCCGGCGCCTCGCTCGTGTTTCTTAAAGTTTTCGATGATCTGGGCACACCGCTGCTGCTCAACATCAACAACATGCTCGCCCCTCAGGCTTATCTGCGGATCACCTCCATAGGGATCTCCGATCCCATGGGCTACGTGATCTCCGTGATCCTGGTGGCCTGCTCCCTGCTGGCCTTGTGGTTTTCCTTTCTTGCGCTCAAAGGCAAGGATTACGCCACGGTGCAGAAAGGGGGTGGCGGCCTGTCCAAGCGCGATTTGCGCGGCTGGGAAAAGGTCGGATG
>JBFIYQ010000323.1:0-3096 GCA_041605275.1 Gammaproteobacteria bacterium | reverse complement strand
GGCTTGACGGGGCAGTGGAGAAGGGGCCCACTCAACGAAGGCATCCAGCAACTCCTTGACCCCGAAATTGTTGATCGCCGAACCGAAAAACACCGGTGTCAGCTTTCCTTCGAGATAGTCGTCGAGATCGAATTCGTGGCTTGCGCCTTTAACCAGGGAGACTTCGTCGCGCAGCTCCGCGGCCTGGGCCCCCAGGCGGGCGTCCAGCTCCGGGTTGTCGATGCCCCTGATCAGATCGCCCCTGGTGACGCGCTCGCTTTGCTGCGGGCTGAAAAAATGAACACTGTCGTTCAGTAGGTGATATACGCCCTTGAAACGTTTGCCGCTGCCGATGGGCCAGGTGACCGGGGCGCAGTGGATATCGAGCACCGACTCCACCTCGTCGAGAAGCTCCACCGGGTCGCGGCTCTCCCGGTCGAACTTGTTCATGAAGGTGATAATCGGAGTAGTCCTCATGCGGCAAATCTCCATCAGCTTGATGGTCCGCGCCTCTACGCCCCGGGCGCCGTCGATGACCATGAGGGCGGAATCCACGGCGGTCAGGGTTCGATAGGTGTCCTCGGAGAAATCCGCGTGTCCCGGCGTATCCAGGAGATTCACGATGCGCCCGGCGTAGGGAAACTGCATCACCGATGAGGTCACCGAAATGCCACGCTGCTTCTCCAGCGCCATCCAGTCGGAGGTGGCGTGTCTGGCGGCCTTTCTTGCCTTAATCGTGCCGGCGAGTTGAATCGCGCCGCCGAACAGAAGCAGCTTCTCGGTCAGGGTCGTCTTGCCCGCGTCGGGGTGCGAGATGATGGCGAAAGTGCGGCGCCTGTGAATGGATTCTTCGAGATCTGACATGCGGTCCTGAGTCTAGCGAATGAGCTGAGCCAATTCCCTCGGGCTCGAGCCGGGCGCGGATTATAGCGGCAAGCCGGGGAGCGGTGTCGGCCTGGGTCCGCCAAAGGGTTTTCTTTTTGTGCTCACATCCTCATATATTGGGGATTCGAGCCTTGAATTCATCCTCCCCGGGAGAACGCCGCATTGGAATCGAAGGCCCTGGCCGTCGTCGACCTGCACAAAACCTATGCCAACGGCTCCGTAGCGCTGTCCGGTGTCAGTCTGGACGTGGAGCCGGGGGAGTTTTTTGCCCTGCTCGGGCCCAACGGCGCGGGAAAATCCACGCTCATCGGCATAGTGAGCTCCCTGGTGAACAAGACCTCCGGCAAGGTATTCGTTTTCGGTCACGACATGGACCGCGACCCGGGAGCCGCCAAGGCTTGTATCGGCATCGTGCCCCAGGAGTTCAACTTCAATCTGTGGGAGCAGGTGATTCACATCGTCACCAACCAGGCGGGTTATTACGGACTGCCGCGGGCACTCGCCCAGGAGCGCGCCGAGAAATATCTGCGCCAGCTCGGGCTGTGGGACAAGCGTCACCAGCGATCCCGGGAGCTGTCCGGCGGTATGAAGCGCAGGCTCATGATCGCCCGCGCCTTGGTTCACGAGCCCAAACTCTTAATCCTCGACGAGCCCACCGCGGGCGTGGATATCGAGCTCAGGCGATCCATGTGGAATTTTTTGAAAGATCTGAACGACGGTGGCACCACCATCATCCTGACGACGCATTACCTCGAGGAGGCGGAAAGCCTCTGCGAGAGTATCGCCATCATCGACCACGGAAAGATCATCGAGGACACCAACATGAAGGCGCTTATCAATCGCCTGCATACGGAGACCTTCGTCCTAGATCTGGCCGAGCCGCT
Source organism: Gammaproteobacteria bacterium (assembly GCA_041605275.1). Lineage (GTDB taxonomy): Bacteria > Pseudomonadota > Gammaproteobacteria > HK1 > HK1 > CAMYJH01. The sequence continues at coordinate 1,348 of JBFIYQ010000323.1, read as the reverse complement.
CGAAACGCTGCCGGTAACCAACGGGTATGCGTTGCGACAAATCGATTCCACAACACTGGAGGTGGACATTTCCAAGGAACAGGGCATCAACAAGCTGTTCGGCCATCTCACGGATCACGGGATCCGGGTAATCAGCCTGAGAAACAAGGCCAACCGGCTCGAAGAGCTGTTCATCCGCATGATCAGCGCGGACGACCAGGCGGAGAACGGTCGTGCCGATACAGAGGTTCCGCGCAGCGGTGAGACGGGTGTTCGATGAGCGCCCGCACGACCGCCAACTGGGTGGCGTTTAATACCATCCTGAGGAGAGAAATTCGCCGCTTCACGCGCATCTGGCAGCAGACCATTCTGCCGCCGATGATCACCATGACGCTCTATCTGCTGATCTTCGGCAATCTCATCGGTCCGCGCATCGGCGAAATGGCGGGACACCGCTACATCGACTACATCGCCCCCGGCATCATCATGATGTCGGTCATCACCAACTCATACTCCAACGTGGTGTCTTCGTTTTTCGGCGCGAGGTTTCAGAAGTTTGTCGAGGAGATGCTGGTCTCGCCGACGCCCATGTACCTGATACTTCTGGGCTACGTCGGTGGCGGCGTTGCTCGCGGACTCCTGGTGGGTATCGCCGTCAGCGCCGTGACCTTCGTCTTTGCGGACCTGCGCATCGAGCACGCGCTGGTGACTTTCCTGGTGGTGGTGTTGACCGCGGTGCTGTTCTCTCTGGCCGGATTCATCAACGCCATCTTCGCCAAGAACTTCGACGATATCGCCATCGTGCCGACCTTCGTATTGACGCCTCTGACCTATCTGGGAGGGGTGTTCTATTCGATACAGCTGCTGCCGGAAATTTGGCAAAAGGTTTCCATGTTGAATCCGATTCTCTACATGGTGAACGCGTTTCGCTACGGCATTCTCGGCATCAGCGACATCGGAATCGAAGTGGCCTTCGGCATCATCTGCCTTTTCATCCTGATACTTTATTTCGGCTGCCTGAGCCTGCTGAATCGCGGTTACGGCATCAGAAGCTGAGGCGCCGCCGATTCCGCGCCGGATTCGGACCGCGCCTGGGCGGCTTCGCGGCTGAGCATGGCGAGCTTTCGCGGCAGCCCCCAGCGGTACCCCCCTAAAAGACCGGACTTGCGTATCGCGCGGTGGCACGGGATCAAAAAAGCGACGGCGTTGTCGCCACAGGCGCCAGCCACGGCGCGCACCGCGTCGCGCCGTCCCGCCCGGCGGGCAAGCTCGGAATAGCTCACCACCGATCCGGGCGGCACCTTGAGCAGCGCTTCCCACACCTTGACCTGGAAGCGACTCCCGCGCACCAGCACGTTGAGCGGCTCGG
>JBFIYQ010000322.1:0-3107 GCA_041605275.1 Gammaproteobacteria bacterium | reverse complement strand
GGAACGGCTTGGCCGCGTTGATGAACCACTCCATCTCCGCCAGCTGTTGTTCCTTGGTGAGGGTGGACGGCTGGAATTCGTTTTCGACCCATTTTCTCGCTGCGGCCATGTCCGCGCTCGCTGAAATCGCGAATGCGGACAAGGTGGCGGCGGTCACGGCGCCGAAAAGCAAATTCTTAAAGCCTCTATATTGCTTTTCGCCAGTCATTGTTTCTCCTCCTGTTGGCCTTGCGTTGTTATCCGCGTCGCCGGCGCAAAGGCCTCGTGCTCCGACAACGCGAGAATATCCGAGACTCAGCCCCAGCGCATTAGGACAATTAACCAAACAATCGAAATTCCCAGGGCATACCAGATGCTTAGATCGGTAAATCCCAGCCACGCCAGATGGATATAGGCGCCGCTGAGCAGCCCGACGAACAGCCTGTCGCCGGGCGTAGTGGTCAGGGGCAGAAAACCGCGCCTCGGCGGAGACGGGGCCATCACCTGCCAGGTGGTCACGGCCGATAAAATCACCGCGATGATGACGAAGAATGTAGCGGTCGGCACCGTCCACGCCATCCATTCGAGGTTGATCACGTCGATTTCCTTACACGCGGCCCAGGGCGAAGCCCTTGGCCATATAGTTGCGCACGAACCAGATCACCAGCGCCCCCGGCACGATGGTGAGGATACCCGCGGCGGCAAGCAGGCCCCAGTCCAGGCCGGTGGCGCTTACGGTCCGAGTCATGACCGCGGCGATGGGCTTTGCATTGGTGACCGTCAAGGTGCGCGCCAGCAGCAGCTCCACCCAGGAGAACATGAAGCAAAAGAATGCGGTCACGCCGATGCCGGTGCGAATCAGGGGAACGAAGATGGTGGCAAAGAATCGCGGGAACGAGTAGCCGTCGATATAGGCGGTCTCGTCGATTTCCCTCGGCACGCCGGACATGAAGCCCTCGAGAATCCATACCGCCAACGGGACGTTGAACAGGCAGTGGGATATCGCTACCGCGATGTGGGTGTCAATCAGGCCGAAGGTCGAATACAGCTGAAAGAACGGCAGCAGGAAAACGGCCGGCGGCGCCATGCGGTTGGTGAGCAGCCAGAAAAACATGTGCTTATCGCCGAGAAAGCGAAAGCGGGAGAAAGCGTAAGCGGCCGGCAGAGCGGTGAGCAAAGCGATGGCGGTATTGATGCTGACGTAGATCAGCGAATTGATGTAACCGGAGTACCAGGACTCCTCGGTAAATATCTTGATGTAGTTGGCGAGCGTCGGATCCTTGGGGTAAAGCGCGAACGCGTTGAGAATATCCGCATTGCTGCGCAGGGACATGTTCAGCATCCAGTAGATTGGCAGCAGCAGCAGCACAAGATAGATGATGAGACCGACGGTCCGCTTTTGAATTCTCATCGCTTGTCTCCGGTGCCGACGTTCTGTAGCGCCTGATAAAAGAGCCAGCTGAACAGCAGGACGATGAGAAAATAAATCAGCGAAAATGCGGCGGCCGGACCCAGATCGAACTGCCCGACGGCCATCTTAACCAGATGGATGGAAAGGAAAGTTGTGGCATTTCCGGGGCCGCCGCCGGTGAGGACGAAGGGCTCGGCGTAGATCAGGAAGCTGTCCATGAATCGCAGCAGCACCGCGATGGTCAGCACGCCGCGCATTTTGGGCAGCTGAATGTAGCGAAAGGTGGCCCAAGCGGAGGCGCCGTCGATACGCGCCGCCTGAAAATAGGCCTCGGGGATCGCCCTCAAGCCCGCGTAGGCCAGCAGCACCACCAGCGGCGTCCAGTGCCAGACTTCCATCAGCATCACCGTCACCCAGGCGTCCAGCGGCGCCGCGGTGTGGTCGAATTCGAGGCCTAATCCGTTGATGGCGACGCCCATCAGTCCGATATCCGGGCGAGTGAAAATGATCCAGATGGTGCCGATGACGTTCCAGGGAATGAGCAGCGGCAGCGCCAGCAGCACGAGACAGAGCGATGCGCGCCAGCCCTGCTTCGGCATGGCCAGGGCGATGGCGACCCCGAGCGGGATCTCAATCAGCAGTACCAGCCCCGAGAACAAAAACTGATTTCCCAGCGCTTCATGCAGACGACGGTCGGTAAGCACCTCTTTGAACCACTCGGTGCCGACGAAGACGCGCTGACCCGGACCGAAAATATCCTGCACCGAATAGTTGACCACGGTCATCAGCGGGATGATCGCGGAAATCGCCACGATCAAAAAAACGGGCACCACGAGCCACCAGGCGCGATTGTCTTCCCACTTATCCATAGCGCGTTCTCGAATCAGCCGATCAGGCGGCCTCCGGCGTAGACGCGAATCATTTCGGGATCAAAACTCACGCGGCACTTCACTTCGGGCAGCGCCACGTCCTCGGGCAGCTTCATCTTGATTTCCAGATCCTCGAGCATGCAGGTGACGATTCTGTAGTTTCCAAGGTCATCCACGGCCCGGATGGTGGTTTCGAAGGTGCCTCCCCGTGAGCCGTTGGCGAGGCGCACGAACTCCGGACGCACGCCGAGCTCGAGCTGCTGCGCCGCGCCGCCGATTTTTGCCCGGACGGCGTCCGGCAGCCGGACCGTGTGTCCGGCCACCCGGACCCCGTCTTCACTCGGCTCGCAGGGTAGAAAGTTCATCCCCGGGCTGCCGATGAAGTAGCCGATGAATCGATGCGCCGGCGACTCGAACAGCTCCTGGGGAGTGCCGATCTGAAGCACCTGGCCCTCGTTCATGACCACCACCTGTTCGGCGAACGTGAGCGCCTCGGCCTGATCGTGGGTGACGTAGATAAGCGTCAGCTTGAATCGGTCGTGAATCTCTTTGAGCTTTCGCCGAAGCAGCCACTTGGCCTGAGGGTCAATGACCGTGAGCGGCTCGTCGAACAGGATCGCCGCCACGTCCGAGCGAACCAGCCCGCGACCGAGGGAGATCTTCTGCTTTGCGTCCGCGGTCAGTCTCCGTGCGCGGGTCTTGAGCTCCCCTTCGAGCTCGAGCATTTCTGCCACCTCGTGAACGCGCTCGCGCACCGTGGCCTCGTCCACCTTTCGATTTCGCAACGGAAACGCAAGATTGTCGTACACGCTCATGGTGTCGTAGATCACCGGAAACTGGAAAACCTG
>JBFIYQ010000321.1:0-3108 GCA_041605275.1 Gammaproteobacteria bacterium | reverse complement strand
TACCCGCGTATTCTTCGGCGATTTCCCCCAAGATTGGGGCAATTGCTTTGCACGGACCGCACCATTCAGCCCAGTAATCGACGAGTACGGGCTGGTTGGATTTGAGTACATCCTCTTCGAACGTTTCGTCCGTAATGTGGACGATTTTGTCACTCATGCCGTTATTCTCATGATGGGGTGAAAGTCATTTGAGCGAAATTGGATTGGCATTTCAAGTGCCGTTAATCGGCTGGTCAGAAACGCGGCCGCTAACGCTAAACCAAGATTCGGTGTGAACTCAATAGCTTATTTACCCAAAGTAACGGGCCCTTTAGGACCACGCTATAACGCACGCATTCTCAAAGGAGGCACCGGCGCAATCGCCAGCAGGGACGGCTCTTTTACCGCACTTTAGCCAGCGCCAACACGAATGACCGACACCGCAACAGCAGCGCACGAGCACGTTTTAACCGACGTTCGCTTCGAAACCCTAGACCTCGAACCCTCGCTGATGAAAGGCCTGGCAGACGCCGGCTTCGAGCTCTGCACCCCGATTCAGGCCGGGGCCCTTCCCAAAGCGCTTGCCGGCACCGACGTGGAAGGTCAAGCCCAGACGGGAACGGGCAAAACCGCCGCGTTTCTGCTCGCGACCATGAATCTGTTGCTTAGGAAGCCGGCGGCGGAAGCGGGAAAGGACGGTGATCCGCGCGCCATAATTCTGGCGCCGACCCGCGAGCTGGCGGTGCAGATCCACGCCGACGCGGAAGTTTTGGGTCGCTACACCAGGCTGCGCATCGGCGTGGTTTTCGGTGGCACCGGATACGACAGCCAAAGGCAGATGCTTCAGAAAGGCGTGGAAATACTCATCGGTACGCCTGGTCGGATGATTGACTACTACAAGCAGAACATCTTCAGCTTGAAGCGGGTGCAGGTGACGGTGCTTGACGAAGCCGATCGCATGTTTGACTTAGGATTCATTCGCGATATTCGCTATCTGCTCCGGCGAATGCCGCCGCCGGAGAGGAGGCTGAACATGCTTTTCTCCGCCACCCTTTCGCACCGCGTTTCCGAGCTGGCCTACGAGCACATGAACGCGCCGATTATTGTCGACGCCAACCCGGAGCGGGTGACGGTAAAGAAGATTGAGCAAAAGCTCTACCATATTTCGAAGGACGACAAGATTTCGTTGCTGCATGGCCTGCTGAGCCGCATGGACGTCAGCCGCACGCTGGTTTTCGCAAACACCAAACGCGCCTGCGAGCGCATCGCCGACTATCTGGAGGGCAACGGCTATCACTGCGGATTGCTCACGGGAGACGTGCCGCAGAAGAAGCGCCTCGCCTTGCTCAACCAGTTCAAGCGCGGCGAGCTGCCGATTCTAGTTGCCACCGACGTCGCCGCGCGGGGCCTTCACATTCCCGACGTCAGCCACGTGATCAACTTCGATTTGCCCCAGGATGCCGAGGACTACGTGCACCGGGTCGGGCGCACCGCCCGCGCCGGCGCAAGCGGCAACGCCATAAGTATGGCCTGCGAGGAGTTCGTTTATTCGCTGGACGAGATCGAGGAATTCATCGGCGAAAAGATCCCCTCGGAAATCGCGCCGGAATCACTGCTGGCGAAGCTCAAGCCCCCGGTGAGGCGCCGGAGGCGGTCTCCCCGTCCGCGCGGCTCCGGCGGCGGCGGGCGTCCGCGCAAGCGGCGACACAACTAGGCGCTTCCGCTCCCGGACCAGATCAAAATTCTCGAGAGCCAGTCCCGGATATCCCGCACCTCCTCGGCGCACACCGAGTGCGGCATGGGGTAGGTGTGGCACTCGACCACGTAGCCGAGATCGGTGAGAAATTTGCGCGAGGTTTCCGAGGTCGACAACGGGATGACCGGATCCTGGCTGCCGTGGGCCATGAATATGGGCACCTTTCGATTGGCGTCGGTGGCCTCTTGGCGGGTCGGCTCGCGCAGCGGCAAGTAGGCGGAAAGAGCGAGGATCCCGGCCAGCGGTTGCGGAAAGCGTAATCCCGTATGAAGCGCGATGGCGCCGCCTTGTGAGAATCCCGCCAGCACCACGCGATCTGTGGGAATGCCGTTTTGCACCTCAACGTCCACCATCGCGCTGAGGATATCTCCCGACTCGCGCACGCCTTTTTCATCGGCGCGGCGGGCGAGATCCGTATCGCTGACGTCGTACCACGCCCGCATCACCATGCCGCCGTTTATGGTCACCGGTCTGTGGGGAGCGAAGGGAAATACGAAGCGGACGCAGCTTCGCAACTCGTCGCCGAGCTCGGGAACGATGGGCTCGAAATCGTGGGCGTCGGCGCCCAGCCCGTGAAGCCAGATCACGCTGGCGCTGGCGTCACTCCCGGGCTCGATGATGAGTGGTTTTTCGATCTGGGGCATGCTCTGTCTTGCAGATACGCTGTTTGGAATACCGGAGCCGGCCGGCCGCGCGTAGTGTAGTGGCTCAGGCGATGGGTTCAAGATGTATGGACGAAATCGTCCCGGGTTTTGCCGCTAGTGACCGACGGCTATACTCGCGGGTCTCTCGCCTGGAGGAACGGTCGCGATGGCGATCCTTACCCGAAGACGGCTCATTCAGTGGTCTCTGCTTGGAATCGCGGCCCCGCTGCTGAACGCATGCGGGCAAAAGGGCCCGCTTTATCTTCCCGAGGATGAAGAGGACGAAAAGAAGAAGAAGAAAAAGACCACGGCGCTCGGCCGGCCGCGCTTTCCGGGCGCCTGATCAATAGCCCACCGGAACGCGACGCGTCCCGGTTAACGGAACGAAATCCGATAAAACTGCGAGAACGCTATCGTGCCGGCGGAATTTTTTACCTACGTGGATGGTGTACTTCATGCGGAACGCGTTTCCCTTGAGGAGATCGCCGAAAGTTTCGGCACGCCGTGTTACGTGTACTCGCGCGCGGCGCTCGAGCGGCGATTCAATGCATTCCATCAGGCACTTTTTGGTATCGACCACCTCATCTGCTATTCCGTCAAGGCCAATTCGAATCTAGGAGTTTTGGATGTGCTTGCGCGTCTCGGCTCCGGCTTCGACATCGTTTCATCGGGCGAGCTCGAGCGGGTGCTGGCCGCGGGGGGCAAAGCGAGCCGCACGGTGTTTTCGGG
>JBFIYQ010000320.1:0-3120 GCA_041605275.1 Gammaproteobacteria bacterium | reverse complement strand
CTTATCTGACGGTGATCACCGCTGCGCTGATCCCGGCGCTGATGCATTACATCGGCGTGTTCACCATCGTGCACCTGGAGGCAAAGCGGCTGGGGCTCAAAGGTATGCCGCGGGAGGAGGTGCCGCGATTAGGTCCGGTATTGAGCCACGGCTGGCCCAACCTCATTCCGCTGATCATCCTGGTGACCATCATAGTCCGCGGCCACACGCCGTTTCTTGCCGCTTTCTGGGGCATTACCGCCTCCATCGTCGTCGGCTTCCTCAATCCGCGCAGCCACATGCGCTTGCGCGATCTGGTCGACGCGTTTCAGCTCGGCGCGAAATACGCGCTTGCCGTCGGCGCTGCCGCCGCCGCTGTGGGCATTATTGTCGGCGTGGTGACTATCACCGGCGCGCCGTTTCGCATTTCCTTTATGGTGACCCAGGCGGCAACCGGGCTCGCCGAGACGGTGACGGCGCTGATGCCTTTCGAACTGTTCAGCCTGAGCCAGCTGGTGCTGTTCTTCTCGCTGATTTTCATCGCCATCACCTGCGTGGCGCTTTCGGCAGGGATCCCCACCACTGCGCTTTACATTATTGTCGCGTCGATTGCGGCGCCGGTGCTGGTACAGTTCGGCATCGTGCCCATAGCGGCCCATCTGTTCGTGCTGTTTTACGGCGTGCTCGCCGACATCACTCCGCCTGTGTGCACCTCGGCCTACGCCGCCGGCGGGATCGCCGGCGCCAACCCGTTCAAGACAGGGTTGACCGCGTTCAGGCTGGGCAACGCCAAGGCGCTGGTGCCGCTGGTGTTTGTCTACTCGCCGTCGCTGCTTCTGGTGGTGGAGGAATTTACCTGGAACCAGTTCGTGATCTCTTTCACCGGCTGCGCCGTGGGCGTAATCTGCCTCGGCTCGGCGCTCACCGGATATCTGCTGGCGCCGATGAACGCATTGCAGCGCTGGCTGCTGGGATTCGCCGCGCTGCTGCTGATTGCGCCGAGCATCAAAAGCTCGCTTTTCGGGCTGCTGCTGCTGGCGCCGGTGGCGATTTTTCAGGCGCTGGCCCTGCGTAAGGCGCGGGCCGCGGCGCCAGCGTGATCGATTGAAACCAACCCTCTCTCAAGGAAACCAAACTCATGTCCGTCGTTGCAAAACGCTTGAGCCGCATTAAGGCCTCTCCCTCGTCGATGATCTCCAGCAAGGCCATGGAGCTGGCCCGCGCCGGTCACGATATCATCGCGCTCTCCGCCGGCGAGCCGGATTTCGATACGCCGGAGCACATCAAGGCGGCGGCCAAGCGAGCTCTCGACGAAGGCAAAACCAAGTATCCGCCGGTGGCCGGCATCCCCGAGCTTCGCGAGGCCATTTGCGAAAAACTTCTGCGGGAGAACGGGCTCGAGTACGCGCCGGACCAGGTGGTGGTGAGCACCGGCGGCAAGCAGGTGATCTTCAACGCCCTCGTGGCGACCATGGATCCGGAGGACGAGGTCATCATCCCGGCGCCTTACTGGGTCAGCTATCCGGACATGACCCTTCTTGCCGGCGGAACGCCGGTGGAGGTCGCCACCGATCCGAAAAACGAATTCAGGATGACCCCGGAGCAGCTGGAAGCCGCCATTAGCCCCAAGACCAAGTGGCTCATTATCAATAATCCCTGCAACCCGTCGGGTGCCGTCTATTCATCGGATGACCTGAAGGCGCTGACCGAAGTGCTGAGGCGGCATCCGCACGTCTGGATCCTCACGGACGACATCTACGAGCACATCATTTACGGCGACACGAAATTCGCCACCATCGCCCAGGTAGCGCCGGATCTCCATGACCGCACCCTCACCATGAACGGATTTTCCAAGGCATACTGCATGACCGGCTGGCGACTCGGTTACGGCGCCGGTCCGCGCGAGCTGATCAACGCCATGACTAAGATTCAGTCCCAATCCACCAGCGGCACGTCCACTATCAGCCAGTGGGCGGGCGTCGCGGCGCTCCAGGGTGACCAGTCGTTTATCCAAAAGAACAACGCCGTTTTCGAATCGCGGCGCGACCTCGCGCTCTCTTTGATCAACCAGGCCAAAGGATTGTCCTGCCGCGCGCCCAAAGGCGCTTTTTATCTTTACGTGGATTGCCGGGAACTCATGGGCGCAAGTACGCCGGGCGGAAAAAGCGTCGAAAGTGATGCGGACGTGGTGAATTACTTTCTGGATACCGAGGGCGTTGCCGTGGTGCACGGGGAGGCATTCGGGTTGTCGCCTTTCTTTCGCATTTCCTACGCGCTCGACACCGGCCAGCTGGAGCAGGCCTGTATGCGCATTCAGCGCGCCTGCGCTGCGCTCGGCTGACCCTCAAGGTCCCGGCCGCCGGCGTTCCGGGACCGGCGATGGGAGCTTAAGTTACTGTTTAATTTAATTAAATAATTCTTGTGAAGAAGCTTCGGCGGGCGCAGAATTCGCCTCCGGCGGCAGTCAGCCGCTGTTCCACACAAGCGAGGCGTTAAGCCCGATGGAAGCCCGAATTCACCACCCCGCCTTGACCGCGGCCACGCCGGCCGCATTGCAGCCGCCGGTATTGACTGCCGCGGCGACGCAGCGTTTATTGCAACGCGCCTCCGACGCGTTCAACAGCGTACTTTTCTTCGGCCTGCTTGGATTCGGAGTTGCGTTTCCCTTCGTCGCGACGATTTACGCGCTTATCGTGCTCTGAGCATTCCGAGGCGCGGCGCGCCGGCGGATGAAAGGATGAACACTTCGACCCCCCGTTAAGGGGGGTCGTTTTTCTTGACGCATTCTGCTTGAGCCAGGGCGATGACGATCGTGTCCACGATGTCGTCCACGCTTGCGCCCCGGGAAAGATCGCTCAACGGCTTGGCGAAGCCCTGCAGGATCGGTCCAATCGCCCGCGCGTTGCCCAGGTACTGGGTGAGCTTGTAGCCGATATTGCCGGCGTCGAGATCGGGAAACACCAGCACGTTGGCGTTGCCGGCGACGTCACTCCCCCGCTTGAGCTTTCTCTGTGCCACCGCAGCGATCAGGGCCGCGTCTGCCTGCAGCTCGCCGTCCACCGCTAGATCCGGAGCGCGTGACTTAATCAGGTGCAGGGCCTTGATGACCTTGTCCGCGTGGGCGTGTCTACTGCTGCCTTT
>JBFIYQ010000319.1:0-3133 GCA_041605275.1 Gammaproteobacteria bacterium | reverse complement strand
TTTAAGTCCGAAACCGCGGCCCCGAAAATCGGGATGCACGATATAGAAACCGAGAAAGCCGAAGTCATCGCCGTAAGCGACGACGGAAATCGTCGCCACCGGCCGGCCGTCGGTTTCCCCAAGCAGAAAACCCGAGGGATCCGCGGCGTAAAAAGCGTCCGCGTCGTGAAGGCCCGGATTCCAGCCTTCTCCGGCCGCCCAGTCGACGGCCACGTCGACATCGGACCGGGTCATGGTTCGGATTGAAAAGGAACCCTCAGCCATCATTGATGCGGATGGTGCTCGTGCCAGTGCCGGGCGATATCGATGCGTCGGCAGATCCACACCCGCTCCCGGTTTTGCACGTGGTCTAGGAAGCGGGCCAGCGCGGCGGCCCGTCCCGGGCGTCCCGCCAACCGGCAGTGCAGGCCGATGGACATCATCTTCGGCTGCGTCTCTCCCTCATGGTAAAGGGTCTCGAAGGCGTCTTTTAGATAAGTGAAGAACTGGTCCCCGGAGTTGAAGCCCTGATTGGTGGCAAAGCGCATGTCGTTGTTATCCAGGGTATAGGGAACCACCAGGTGAGGGCGGCCGAACCCGGTCACCCAGTAGGGCAGGTCGTCCGCGTAGGAGTCCGCGTCATATAAGAACCCGCCCTCCTCCACCACCAGGCGTCGCGTGTTGGGGCTGATCCTTCCCGTGTACCAGCCCAGCGGCCGGGACCCGGTGGCGCGGGTATGAATGTCGATGGCGGTTTTAAGGTGCTGGCGCTCCTGGTCTTCGGTGAAATCCTGATAGTCGATCCAGCGGTAGCCGTGGCTTGCGATTTCCCACTCGGACTCCAGCATGCCGGCAACCGCCTCGGGATTTCGATCCAGCGCCATGCTCACGCCGTACACGGTGACCGGCAGATTGCGCTCGGTGAACAGCCGGTGAAGCCGCCAGAAGCCGGCGCGGCTGCCGTACTCGTAGATGGACTCCATGTTCATGTTGCGCCGGTTCTCGAGCGGCTGCGCGCCGATGATCTCGGAGAGAAAGGCCTCGGAGGCGGCGTCTCCGTGCAGCACGCAGTTTTCACCGCCTTCCTCGTAGTTGATGACGAACTGCACGGCGATGCGGGCGTCCCCCGGCCATTTCGGATCCGGCGTGTTGCGTCCGTAGCCGATCATGTCGCGCGGATAGGTTTCAGGCATGGCGACCTCCAAATACCGCGTCAGGAATTTTCATCGCCGTAAGGTGCGAAGCGGGCAAGCTCCCCAAGATACGCTTTTGCCAGCGGCGAGGCGTAACCCCCCGCCTTGCTGGTCTTCAAGCCGAGTCCAATCAGGGCCTCCATAAGCTTGGTGGCGGGTGCCACGCCTTCTATAACCGGGAGCTTGAACTCGTCGCTGAGCGTCGCGGCGAGATCCGCCATGCCGGCACAGCCGAGGATGATGGCATCGGCGGTGTCTTCTCGAACAGCGAGCCGAATCTCCCGTCGAATCCGCGCTTGCGCATCAGACTGCGGGTCTTCCAATGCGAGCACCGGCACATCGGCGGCCCGGACCCTGCACCGCTCGGCCACGCCGTAGCGTCGCGCCAGATCCTCACTCACCGGTACCGATCGTTTGAGGGTGGTGACCACCGACATCCGTTCCCCCACGAAGGAGGCGGTGTGCATGGCGGCTTCGCAGATTCCGATGACGGGCGCTTTCGCCAGCGCGCGCGCCGCGTTAAGACCCGTGTCATCAAAGCAGGCAATGATGAATCCGTCGAACCCTTGTTTCATGCCCTTGTCTATCTCATCCAGCAGGCCGGGCAGCGAGAAGGCTTCATCGTAATAGCCCTCGATGCTGACCGGACCCATGCTCGGATTCACCGCGACGATTTCAGTTTCAGGGTTGGCGACCGAGCGTGCGGCCGCGCCGATCTTTTCGGTCATGGATGCGGTGGTGTTGGGGTTGACGATTAAAATCCGCATCAGACCATGCCGGCTCCGGCGTCGCTGCCGTGGCGGGCGCGGCGGCGCCTTAAGTAAAGCACCACGCCCAGCGCTGCTAAGATGACCGCAAAGGAGACGCCGGTGGTGATTGTGCCGAGAGCGTAGATCTCCGGTGTCGTCACCGTGGTGGTCAAACCCTGAAGCTCCAAGGGCAGGGTGTTGAGATCGCCCGCGGCCTGGGTCGAGCGGGCAAGCTCATCGTAGGAAAGCGTAAAGCCGAACAGCGCGACGCCGATGAGGCTCGGCGCAATGATCGGCAACACCACGTGCTTGAAGGTCTGCCAGTCGCTGGCGCCTAAATCCCGGGCGGCTTCCTCGTAGGCCTTATCGAAACGATTGAAAACCGCAAACATGATGAGCAGGCCGAAAGGCAGGGTCCAGGTGAGGTGTGCGCCCAATGCCGAGGTGAACAGGCCCGCTGAGGTCGTATAGTTCTCCGCAATGCCAGTGAGCTCGTTGGCCTCGGCGAAGGCCATCACCTGCTCGTCGAGGAGCCGGAAGCTTAACCCGATGCCGAGACTCACCACGATGGACGGCATGATCAGGCTGCCGACGACGATGTAAAACAGCGCAGAACCGCCTAAGAATCGGTGGCGGTAGGCAAGGCCGGCGGCCACCGACAGCACCACCGTGATGATCATCACCACCACGCCGAGTCTTAACGAGCGGCGGAACGCCGCCCAGATATCCACCACGCCGACGCCTTCCATCAGCTTGGAAAACCAGAACGTCGAGACACCGTTCATGGGAAAGGTCAGTCCGCCTTCAGGCCCCTGAAAGGAGAGGATGATGATGGTGAAGGTGGGCCCGTAGAGAAACAGCACGAACAAGGTGAAGAACGCGGCCAGCAGGTAGAAGCTCAAGGGTCGGCGCTCGCCCCGCATGATCTAGAGCTCCTTTCTCACGTCGACGATCCGGGTAAGCCCGTAAATGATCATCAGCACCACGGCGAGAAGAAGGACCGCGTTGGCGGCGGCCGCGGGAAACTGCAGATAGGACGTCTCCACCTGGATGATCTTACCTATGGATGCAAGCTGCTGGCCGCCCATGACGCCGATGGTGACGAAATCCCCCATCACGATGGTGATGACGAAAATGGAGCCGATGGCGATACCGGGCTTGCACAGCGGAATGACGACATTTACGAGGGTCTGGAAACCGCTCGCGCCGGCG
>JBFIYQ010000318.1:0-3195 GCA_041605275.1 Gammaproteobacteria bacterium | reverse complement strand
GAAGATCCGCTCCATGCCGGTGGGATCGTGGGTGTCCTCGTTGATCCGCTTGTAAATTTTCACCAGGTCCTTGCCGGACCAGAAATTGTCCTCGAACAGGTTGGCGGCGCGCCGCGCCCGGTTGATGCCGGCGCGCTTGGTGAAAATAAGCGTCCACGACACCACCGACGCGATCAGCAGGATCAGCATCACGATCTGGACGATGACGCTGGCGTTTAAAACCAGGCCGAGTAGCGAATGATCAAACTGCACGTTGCAACTCCGTAATGAGCTTCTTAGGCATCCCCCGGGGCTTGAGCGTGCCCGCGTCCACGCAGGCGATTCTGACCGTGCCCCGGCAGACGAGTTCTTCGTTGCTGCGGGTAACCCTTTGAATCAGGTCGAAGTAAGACCGCGCCATCTTCTCCGCTTCCACGCTCACCGCCAGCGTATCGTTGAAAAGCGCAGGTTTCTTGTACTCGAGCTCGAGCCTCGCCACGGTGAACAGCACCCCGTCCCTGTGCTGAAGCTCCGGCAGCTCGAAGCCCAAGCTCCTGAGCCACTCGGTGCGGGCGCGCTCCATGTATTTCAGGTGGTTGGCGTAATAGACGATGCCGGCGGCGTCGGTGTCCTCGTAGTACACCCGGATGGGAAAGATGAAGGAATGCGCTGACAAAGCCCTCTTCCGTGTCCGCGATGTCCTTTGCTTTTCAGCCACCCCCGTGAGGCACACGAGGGCGTCAGCTCTCCGCGAACAAATCGCGGACGGTCTGATCCACGGCAATTGCCGGCGGCTCCAGGCCGAAATGCAGCCAGGCGCTGCGGGTGGCGACGCGGCCGCGGGGGGTGCGCATGAGGTAGCCCTGCTGGATCAGGAAGGGCTCGAGCACGTCCTCGATGGTGACCCGCTCTTCGCCGATGGCGGCGGCCAGGTTGTCGACGCCCACCGGCCCGCCGTCGAATTTCTGCAGCACCGCCATCAAGAGCTTCCGGTCCATGACGTCGAAGCCTTCCCCGTCCACGTCCAGCATTTTGAGCGCCTTCTCGGCGATGTCGGCGGTGATGCGCCCGTCGGCCTTGACCTCGGCGTAGTCGCGCACCCGACGAAGCAGCCGGTTGGCGATGCGCGGGGTGCCGCGGGAGCGCCGGGAGAGCTCGACGGCACCGCCGGCGGTCAGGTCCACGTCGAGGATCCGCGCCGATCGCTCCAGGATCCTCGCCAGATCTCCCTCGTCGTAGAACTCGAGCCGCTGCACGATGCCGAAGCGGTCGCGCAGGGGCGAGGTCAGCATGCCGGCGCGGGTGGTGGCCCCCACCAGGGTGAACGGCGGCAGCTCGAGCTTGATGGATCGCGCCGCCGGGCCCTCGCCGATGACGATATCCAGCTGATAGTCCTCCATCGCCGGGTAGAGGATCTCCTCCACCACCGGATTCAGGCGGTGGATCTCGTCGATGAAGAGCACGTCCCGGGGTTCGAGATTGGTGAGCAGGGCCGCCAGATCGCCGGATCGCTCCAGCACCGGGCCCGCCGTCTGGCGCAGATTGACCTTAAGCTCCTCGGCGACGATGTGGGCAAGCGTAGTCTTGCCCAGTCCCGGGGGGCCGAAGATCAGCAGATGGTCCAGCGCCTCGCCGCGGTTTCCCGCCGCGGTGATGAAAATCTCCATCTGCTCGCGCACCGCGTGCTGGCCGACGAATTCCGTAAGCGTTTTCGGCCTGACGCTGCGCTCGATGGCGGCGTCGTGGGCGCTCGCCTTGGGCGAGACCAGTCGTTCCGTGTCCATTAACCCTTCAGTCAGCCCTCATCCTTACCACCGGCCCGTCTCGGCGGGATGGCACCGTCAGTGTGCGGAGGCTTTTTGGAAGCTTGTTGTCCCTCTCCTGACCGATTGGGGGCGCCGGGCGGGCAAATTAAGGCAATCCGCACCCGAACCGTCCACAACCAGCCGTTACTTTACCAACGACTGGAGCGCCAGTCGCACGATCTCTTCACACACCAGTCCCTCGGCAGGCACCGCGCGCACCCGCTGGCTCGCCTCCTGGGGTTTAAAGCCCAGCGCCACCAGGGCGCTCACCGCCTCGCCCACCGGATCCTCCCGGGGCGGCGCGGGCGGCGCCCCCGGAACCGGCACCGCGGCGGCGCCGTCGGCCCGATCCAGGCGGTCGCGCATCTCGATAACCAGGCGCTCGGCGGTCTTCTTGCCGATCCCGGGGAGCCTGGAGAGGCTGGCGGTGTCGCCCTCGAAGACGCAGCGGGAAAAGGCGTTGGCGTCCATCCCGGAGAGGATGGCGAGACCGATCTTGGCCCCCACCCCGCTCACCCGGAGCAGCATGCGGAACACGTCCCGCTCCCGTCTGACGGCAAAGCCGTAGAGATGGTGGGCGTCCTCGCGCACCACCTGGTGGGTGTAAAGCTTCACCGGCTCGCCCAACCCCGGCAGGGTGTAGAAGGTGGTCATGGGGGCCTCCAGCTCGTAGCCGACGCCGCGCACGTCCACCAGCAGGTAGGGCGGGTGCTTCTCTTTGAGCGTGCCTTCGATCCAGCCGATCACGGTACTTTCGCCGCTACCGCCTGGGCCATGCGCCGGCGGGTCTGCATCACGTGGGCGTGGCACACCGCCACCGCCAGGGCGTCGGCGGCGTCCGTGGCCGGTGCCTCCTTCAAACCCAGCAGCACCCGGATCATGTGCTGGATCTGCTCCTTGCCGGCGTGGCCGCGGCCGGTGACCGCCTGCTTGATCTCGTTGGGGGAGTATTCATACACGGCAAGCTCCCGCGTCGCCGCGGCAAGCAGCGCGGCGCCGCGCGCCTGGCCGAGCTTCAGCGCCGAGGTCACGTTGCGGTGCACGAACACCTTCTCTATGGCGAACTCTTCCGGCCGGTGCTCGGCGATGATCTGACCCAGTCCATCGAAGATGCGTTTCAGGCGCGCGGCAAAGTCGTCGCCCCCCGCCTGGATCAGCCCGCAGTCCAAAAACCGCACCTCGGCGCCGGTGGCCTCCACCAGGCCGTAGCCGGTGAGCCGCGACCCGGGATCGATGCCCAAGATCCGAACCGGCTGCGCCGCGCTCAACATAACGGCATCTGAAATGCGAAAAACGGGGCGTCGCCCCATTTTTCATGTTTGTTTAAGTGGATTCCCGCTTTCGCGGGAATGACGGGATAGCCATGCGGGGTGCGCCGCGTACTCCGCTGGTGACGCCACTCGCCTGTGGG
>JBFIYQ010000317.1:0-3201 GCA_041605275.1 Gammaproteobacteria bacterium | reverse complement strand
GTTTCAGCAGCTCGAAGGCGCCCAGTCCGGCAAGCGCGCCGGCACTGGCTTAGGGCTCGCCATCTCCCAGCGCATCGTCAGCCATCACGGCGGACGCATCCACGTCGCAAGCGCCAAGGGAGAAGGCACCACTTTTACCGTGGAGCTGCCCTCGAGCGAAAGTGCCGGGATCGCGAGCACCCAAGGCGGCATCGAAGCGCAGCACTGACCGCGCCAGTCCCGCTGCCGCCTTCAAGCGCTTTATCGGCGCAGCGAATTGAAGCCGGCGGTGAAGCCGCGAAGGGAAACGGTGATGGAGACCGGCTTTTGCGAGCCGGTGTGAAACGTCACCACAGCCTGATTGCCCGCCTTCATTTTCGCAATGAGCGCATCGGACAACGCCAGCGCGGCGAGACAACCCTGGTTGCTGCAGTGGCTGTAGCCGAAGCTCACCGGCGCGTCGCCGTCGACGCTCAGCTGCACCCCCGGGGGAAGCGAAACGCCCAGCGGCACGGTGGCAAACAGGCCGGGCTCGCCGTCGCGGGTGATATATCCCACCAGCACGTGGAGCACGGGGACGAAGCCGTCGTCTTTCTTGGTAACCAGGCGCTGAAAAATAAAGCAGCTTTCGTGCTCGGCGCCTTTGGGCTTTTCGCAACGAGCGCTCCAGTCCTTGAACTTCTGCCCGTTTTCCTGGGCAAAGGACGGAGCGGGCGCAAGCGCGAAGGCGCCCAAAACGAGTGCCCAAGCGGAAAATTTGCGCAGCGCGGCGTGTGAAAACATTCTCGTTCGCGTGGCCGGATGTAAACGGAATAGAATCGGTTTCATCAAGAACCATAGGTCACGATAGACAAAGGGCCAACCCGACCAAGCGCCCGCGGACAGCGACTCGAGATGCCATTACCTGAATACAACGGCGGAAGCATCGTCAATCTGATGGCTTCCATTGTTGCCGGACTTGGCCCGATTCCGGCGCAGCCCGGTGACGGCGAGCCTATTTACGCGCAGCATCCCCTGGCCACGCCGGAAATGCTGGGTGCGGCGAAGCACGTGGTTTTACTGATCATCGACGGGCTCGGCTACGACTATCTGCGCCGACGCATCCCGGGCGGTGCCATCGACGCCGGCATGCGGGACCCCATGACCTCGGTGTTTCCCTCCACCACCACCACCGCCATCAGCACATTCCTCACCGGCGACGCCCCGCAGCAGCACGCGCTTACAGGCTGGTATGTCTGGCTGCGGGAAATCGGTATGGTGGCCTCGCCCTTGCCCTATCGAACCCGCGCCGGAAGCCGGATGCTCGGCACCTGCGGGCTCAGATCGGAAGCGCTGTTCGACCGGCGTCCGGTCTTTGATCGAATCGATCGCGACACTTTCATGGTGCAGCCGGCACACTTGTGGGATACGCCCTATACCCGCGCGCATACGGGCAACGCCATGGTCAAACCCTTTCGCGAGCTGAAGCAGATGTTCAGCCGCATCCGCAGGATTACCACGGGCCGTAAGCCAAGCTTCACTTATGCCTACTGGCCCGAGCTCGACACCCTGGGACACCGCCACGGTATGGAAAGCGAGCAGGCCGTGGCTCACCTGAACGAAATCGACCAGGGTGTGGCCGATCTGATCAACGACATTCAGAAGCGCGATGTCTGTCTCGTCATTACGGCGGATCACGGCTTCGTGGATACCTACGATGAAAGCTGGGTCAACTTGAGCGACCATCCGGAACTCGGCCAGATGCTGGTGGCGCCGCTTTGCGGCGAGCCCCGGGCGGCCTACTGCTACGTGGACGCCCACCGGGAGCGGGACTTCGAGGATTACGTTCGCGAGCGCCTGAGCAACCAGTGCGAGCTTTACAGAAGCGAGGATCTCATCGCCCGCGGTTTCTTCGGCCTGGGCCAGCCGCATCCGCGGCTGCGCGAGCGCATCGGCCATTACTGTCTGATAATGAAGGAAAATTACGCCATCCGGGACAGCCTGGCGACGGAGAAGCACGGCAAGCAGATGATCGGTGTGCATGGGGGCACAAGCAGCGCCGAAATGCGCGTGCCGCTGGCGCTGTTTCAACCCTGAACGCCTCGACCCCACGGTTGTCAGCGCCGGACGCGACTGTACAATGATGTTGCTTCGCAATAGCAACCAATAACGATTTCCGGGGCCCCGCAGGACGCGACTCTAAGAAAAAAACCGCTGATCCATGAAGCTTGCCATCCCCAAAGAGCGCCACGAGCGCGAAACCCGCGTGGCCGCGTCACCCGAGACGGTGAAGAAGTTCGTAGGTCTGGGCGCCCAGGTGGTGGTGGAGCAGGGCGCCGGCAAGCGTTCGCGTTTCACCGACGAAGCGTACAAGGAAGCCGGCGCCAGCGTCGAAAGCGACCTCGCTAAAGTCATCGGCGGGGCTGACGCGGTGCTCAAAGTCCGCCGGCCGGAAAAAGAAGAGCTTAAGCACTTCAAAAAAGGCGCGGCGCTCATCGGCATGCTCGCGCCCCACGGTGACGTCGAGAACGCCAAAGATTACGCCCAGCGCGGCATCGACGCCTTCGCCATGGAGTTCATGCCGCGGATCAGCCGCGCCCAGTCCATGGACGTCCTGTCATCGCAGTCCAACCTTGCCGGCTACAAGGCGGTGGTGGATGCGGCCGCCGAGCTCAACCGCGCGATGCCCATGATGATGACCGCCGCCGGCACCATTCCACCGGCGCGGGTGTTCGTCCTGGGCGCCGGCGTTGCCGGACTCCAGGCCATTGCCACCGCGAAGCGCTTAGGCGCGGTGGTGAGCGCCACCGACGTGCGCCCGGCGACCAAGGAGCAGGTGGAAAGCCTGGGCGCCACCTTCGTCATGGTGGAGAGCGAAGAGACCAAGGACGCCGAGACCAAGGCCGGCTACGCCAAGGAGATGAGCGAGGAATTCAGGCGCAAGCAGGCCGAGCTCATCACCGAGACCGTTGCCAAGCAGGACATCGTCATCACCACCGCGCTGATACCGGGGAGACCTGCGCCGGTGCTGGTGAGTAAAGAGATGGTGGAGCGGATGAAGCCGGGTGCGGTGATCGTCGACCTGGCGGTGGAGCAGGGCGGTAACTGCCCGCTGTCGAAACCCGACGAAATCGTCGACCACAACGGCGTCACCATCATGGGTCACTTGAACCTGGCGGGCCACCTGCCGGTGGACGCCTCCGCGCTTTATGCCAGGAACCTTTTCAATTTCCTCTCGCCGTT
>JBFIYQ010000316.1:0-3236 GCA_041605275.1 Gammaproteobacteria bacterium | reverse complement strand
GGTAAAGACTCCCACCGCAATGGCGATGGCGCCGAGCAGGAACAGCTGCTCAACGGATGAGAGCGTGAGCAACCCCGCAATCTGAAAATCCGTGAACGGGGAAACGTCCACGAACACGCCCATCACGTTGGCAATGTTGTTGGCGCCAAGGCTGTACGCGCCGAAGGCGCCGGCAAAAATGAGCGCGAACCGGGTATAGGCGTCCAGACGCAGCAGGTGCAGCTTGACCACGTGAAAAAACGCCTTGACCACCTTCATCAGAATGACCGCAAAGAGCCCCGCCAGAATGGGGCACGCAATCCATGTGGCGACGATTTTTATCAGCGTATCGGAGTCAGTAACCGATTCGGTAAACAGGTTCCAGCCGACGATTGCGCCGACGATGGCCTGACTGGTGGAAACCGGGAGACCCCATTTGGTCATGAGATAGACCGAAATCCCGGCCGCCAGCGCAACCATGAACGAGCCGGCGATGGCGTTCACAGAGCCCAGCTGCCCGAGGGTATGGGCGGCGCCGGCGCCGCTGATCACCGCGCCCAGTATGACAAAGACGCTGCAGACAACGGCGGCGGTGGCGAACCTGACCATGCGCGTGCCGACCGCCGTGCCGAATACGTTGGCAGCGTCGTTGGCGCCAAGCGACCAGCCGAGAAACAGGCCGCTGGTCAGAAATAAAAGTACCGACAGCTCCATTCTTGAGACGGATACCGCCGAAAGTCAGATTTTTCGCTTGATGGTGTAGATCTGGAGACTGTCGGCGACGTCTTCAGCTTTATTGGCGACGTCGTCGATACGCTCGACGAAATAGCGCAGATGTATTTTTCGCTCGAGCGGAAGGTCCGAGGCGAAGATGCCGCGCTGAAGCTTGGTGCTGATCTTGTCGGCCTCGCTTTCGAAAAACATGGTCTTGCTCGCGTGGTCGCGAACCGATTCGATGTCCCTGAAAAAAGACCGCGCCGCAAACACCACCGAGTCGACGCAGGTGACAACGGTTTCGGTCAGTTCGATAAAACCCTTATGAAATTCCTCGGGCACATCGGGCTGCTGAATCGAAATACGAAAGAGGTGGCCCTCGTAGGCGTTCACCAGGCTGTCGAGATCTTCCAGAAGCCTCAACACGTCGGCGCGGAGGTCCGGGATCAGGGTGCGCGCGTACAGTTCCACCTCAATCGATCGCCGCAGCTGGTCTTCGCGGCCTTCGATGGTGGACTCCTGGGCGAGAAACGCATCAAAGTCAGCACAGGTGCCTTCTTCCAGATAAACCCGGACCGCGCGGCTGAAAATGAGCCCCGCCTCGGTGACCTTATCCAGAAACTCGTCGACCTGGTTTTCCAGAGCCCGGGTGCGGCCGAAAAGGCTGGTGACCTTCTGAAAGTACATGCTGTTCTGTTTCCTTAGAATCCCTGCTTAGCTTTCCTCGCTCGCTGAAAACGGCGAGGTTCGAGAGCAGCTTCCCCATCTGCCAATTATTCCGTAGCCGCCCGGTGCCGATCGAACCCGGTCACCGTCCAGCTTCCCGCGCGGACGGCTCGCTCAAACACGCGAAAAGAATAGTTTATTCGAACTCCAACCGTTGCACCGTTCAACGGCGGGCAATCCCCGCGGCGGAAAGTCAGCCGCCGGCGGTTTGCCTCTGTTGTTCGTGGGGCGGGGCCTTTCCCTCCGGCGCGCAGCGGCTGACCCCCATCTCTTTCAAAGTCGCGCGGATAGCTTCCAGCGCCCCTTTCATCTCCTTTTCACCTAGACGCCCGATGCATCCGATGCGGAAACTTTCGGCCACGGTGAGCTTTCCCGGATAAATGACGTAGCCTTTGGCGTTGAGGGCGTCGTAGAAGGTCTTGAAATCGAAAGCCGGATCCGCCGGCATATGAAAGGTCACGATAATGGGCGCCTGCAGCTCGTCCGGCAGCAAGGTTTCGAAGCCCAGCGCCCTCATCCCGCTTACCAGAATCCGGCAGTTACGCCGATAGCGCGCGCCGCGCCCGGCGACGCCTCCTTCGGCCTCATGTTCGCGAATGGCCTGATCGAAGGCGACGATACAGTGGGTCGGAGGCGTGAAGCGCCACTGGGCGTTGGCCTCCATGACTTTCCACTGGTCATAGAGATCCAGGGACAGAGACGGCGCGATGCCTTCCGACCGGGACAGGAACTCCCGCTTGACGATGACGAAGCCCATCCCGGGGATCCCCTCTAGGCACTTGTTGGACGAGGCCACCAGCGCGTCGAAGGGCGTTTTGCTGGCGTTTAGCTCGATGGCGCCGAAGGCGCTCATGGCATCGATAATAAAGCGCCTTCGGTGACGCGCGCAGACTTCGCTGACACGTTCCACCGGGTTGAGAATGCCGGAGGTGGTCTCACAGTGAACCCCGAAGACATGGGTCAGCGACGGATCCGCCGCCAGCCGTTCCTCCACCGCATCAGCGTCGTTGGTAGTGTCCTCGGGCCATTCCAAAACATCGTAAGCGCGACGGTAGTAATCACAAATTCGCGCCATGCGCCTGCCGTAGGCGCCGTTGATGAGAATGAGGGCCTTTCCCTCGGGCGGCATGAGCGTGCCGATAGCGGCCTCCACCGCAAAGGTGCCGCTGCCCTGCATGGGCACGCAGACGAAGTCGTTGCCGCCACCGGCGATGGCCACCAGCTTCTCCCGCACCCGAGCGTTGATGGCGATGAATTCGTGATCGCGGGAGCCGAAGTCATGCAGCATGGCCTGCTTGACGCTGAGAGAGGTGGTCAGCGGACCCGGCGTCAGCAGCCAGGGATCACGGGTACGTTCGCTCATAAATGCGGTCTCCACGCTTCGGAATCATCGTTCGCGGCACTATGCATGGCTGGACAAATATTAGTCAAATCTTTACCTTCAATAGCTTATATATTTTTTATCTATATAAACTCAGGACCAGCAAGGATGAATTCGGCGCAGCTTCGGGCCTTTCACGCGGTCGCCTCCGGGGGCAGCTTTACCACCGCCGCCCGCACGCTGAACGTCACCCAGCCCACCCTTTCGAGTCAGGTCAAGGCACTCGAAGCAAGCTACGGCATCCGCCTGTTCGATCGGGTCGGCCGCGGGGTCGTTCTGACCGAGCTCGGCGCCAGACTCCACGAGGTCACCCGACGCCTGTACGACCTCGAAGAGGAGGCCGAGGAAATTCTCTCCGCGGCCCGAGAGCTCAACATCGGAAGCATTCGAGTGGGATCGGACGGCCCCCACCATGTCATTCCCATCGTTGCCGAAT
>JBFIYQ010000315.1:0-3240 GCA_041605275.1 Gammaproteobacteria bacterium | reverse complement strand
CACTCCAACGGTCAAAAGACCTGGAAAGGGGAGCGGGAAGCCGGATTCGTCAGAGTCGTTGCGGTGAGCGCAGATCAGGCGCTGGCCGACGTCATATCGGGAAGAGCGACCAAGGGCGATAACGTGAAGCTGATTGCCGGAAGTGCAGATCCGATCCCCACGGACGACGAGACCAGCAAGCGACTCAACGAGTGGATCAACGCTTACAACACCGGCGCCGTGGATCGCTGGATGGACCTGCTGGCAGAGGATGCCGAATGGGTCAATCCTGACTCGGTGCTTCGAGGTAAAGCGGCAATTTGGAGCAATGCGGAGAAAAAGGACTGGGATCGCCAGAAGTACGTCGAATCACGGCGGATTGTTTATGGCGATACGATTGCCTGGGAAGGCACGTTCGAAGCCAGCGACAAGTCTTCCGGAAAACAGGTGAAGCGCCCGCTGGTGATGATGATTGACTTCAACCAGCAGGGGAAAATCAAGCGTCTTAGCTCTTACTACGATTTGAATTCAGGCTCCAGCCAGTAGTAAGAGTCCTTGGAAGAGGTCCAGCGCCGTGCGCTTCGCCAAAAAAGCGCACGGCGCCGCTTGCATCCAGTCAGTCCCTCGGAACCCGTCCTCGCTAAAGACAGCCCCAATTGGCTATTTCGGCTTCACCGAGAAGTAGTAGATATCGCCCAGCGCCACCCGGACATACTCAACTCGCTGTTTCGAGCCGCCACCTGGATTACGGTAAACGTAGCCGCACTCCTCGCGCCCGAGCAGCGCGCCTGGGAACTCGATGCAAAGTAGCTCATTCTTCAACCTGACGGTTCCGGTCAGAAGTGACGCCCGACCGCGAAACGCCACCCGGCCGTCTTCCGTGAACTGTTGGACGAACGGGGATCCCTGGGAGTCGTGACCGAACCATGTCCGGCCGAAGGTGATTTCGGCCAGTGACTTCTCATTCAGCTGATGCTCGCGAACCGGCTGATAGCCGTAGGGCCACTCGGGAACCCCCACTTTTTCGAGCGCTCCGATGACGAGGTCGAGGTCTTGTTCGCGCCGGAAATGCCCGAACAGCGTGCGGTAGTAGGCCAGATTTGCAAACGGAACATTCTTATAAATTTTATCCATCTCGGCACGAGCTTCAGTGACACGCCCGAGCTCTGCGTACGCCATCGCCAGCCATTTGGCGTAGTGATAATCAAGATCAGGGTTTCCCAGCAGCTTCTGCGCCCGCTCGTAGTCTTGGCGGAAGAAGGCCATGATTCCGAGCTCGGCGTTGTAGTAATCCGGCGGTCTCGGGTTAAGCTTGAAGGCGGACTGCATCAGCGACTCCGCCTTGGCGTGCTCCCCTGCAAGCATGTAGATCCGGGCGAGCCTCGCGTGGCTGTCTGCGTTGTTGGGATCGAGGCTCACCGATTTCAGTCCTGACTTAATCGCTTGATCGTGCTGGCCGTCTAAGGCCTGGATCATTGCAAGCACCGCAAACGCTCTGGGATCGTTCTCGTCCAGGGACATTAGCTTGCTCGCCGCGTCGTAAGTCATCCTCCTTGCCGCAGCGCCCGGCATGACGTCGGTGGAGTCCCAGCGCCAAAGCTCGAGTGCCGATAATGCGATACCGGCGTAGGCATCGGTGTACTCGGGGTCGAGGGCAATCGCCTGTCGATAGAGCTCAATGGCAGTGGGCTCATCACCTACGTATCGACGATGCTCCGCGCGCAGATAATAGTCGTAGGCTTCGAGGCTCGCGGTCCGACGATGCGCCAGCTGGATCTTCTCTTCCGCCGTGAGCGTAATCGCCAGCGTATTGACGATGTCCTCGATCACCTGATCCTGTAGCGCGAAGACAGACATTTCCTGGCGATCGTAACGTTCAGCCCAGACGTTCACGCCGGTGGACGCGTCAATCAGCTGCGCGTTGATGCGGATCCGCCCCCCGGCGCGCTGGATGCTGCCCTCCACCACGAAGCGCACCCCGAGCTCCTGTGCAATCTCGGGGATCGGCTTTGGCCGGTTCTTGTAGGCAAATACCGAGTGACGGGCGATGACGAACAGACCCGATACCTTGGAGAGATCGGTAATCAAATCTCCGGTGAGGCCGTCGGCAAAAAACTCCTGCGCCGGGTCGGCGCTTAAATTGGCGAACGGCAGCACCGCGACGGACGGCTTTTCGCTTTTCAGTATTGATGTTGACGTTGCGGAGCTCTGGCCTTGTTCTGCCTGCTGCTGTGAGTGCCACAACACGCCGCCACCTATCGCGACCAACACCAAAACGAGCGCAGCAGCGAGCACCAGCGGACGTCGGGACTGCTCTTCCCGCCGCGGCGCGGCGGTGGGCTCAGGAGGCTCCGCATCGGCCTTAAGCCGCGCGCGGTAGGCGCGAACGGGCTTGGCGATGTTCTTGACGGACTGCTCGCCCAGAAACTCGCACTCCACCGGCAAACGGTGACCGATGGCGTCGTAGACTGCGCCGGAAATGCAAATGCCGCCCGGCTCCGCCAGGCTTTCCAGGCGCGCGGCCACGTTGACGCCTTCTCCGTAAATATCGTTGCGATCCACAATCACTTCGCCGAGATTGACGCCGATACGAAACTGAACCTTGCTGTTCTCAGCCAGGTCCCGGTTGCGGATTTCAAGGGCGTGCTGAATGGCGACGGCGCAGGAAACAGCATCGGAGGCAATGGCAAAGTCGGCGAGGATGGCGTCGCCGGCAAAGTGGACGACCTGGCCGTTGTAGCGAGCGACCGTTGCGGTGATTAGATCCAGGTGGCTGCTTAACGCGCGATGGGTGCCGTCTTCATCCTCGCCGGTGAGACGACTGTACTCGGCGACGTCTGCATAGAGAATGGCGGTCAGCTTTCGCTCGAGGCTTGGATGAGATTCGGCGGTCTCTGCGCTCGAGGGACCGGGCTCGACCGTCTTTACCTCGGCCACAAACCGGTAGCCGACTTTGGGGATGGTCTCGATCACCCGCGGCTGCATGGGATCGTCGCCGAAAGCTTTGCGCAGCTTGGTGACGGCGCGGCTCAAGGCATCGTAGCCCACCACGCGCCCTCGCCAGACTTCGCGCTCCAGCTCTTCCCGGGTGACCGTCTGTCCGGGACGCTCTGCCAGATACACGAGCAGCGCCACGGCCCTCGGCTCGAGCCTCACCGAATTACCGGCCCGACTCATCCGATGGCTCGAAACATCGACCCGCCACCCCTCAATCCATAAGGTCGATGGAGGATCGAAAGCGCGGTCGTTGGACGTCTGGCT
>JBFIYQ010000314.1:0-3255 GCA_041605275.1 Gammaproteobacteria bacterium | reverse complement strand
GCGGCTCAGCCGGGCGCCTCTTCCTCGCCGCTCACCACCTTGACGAAGCGGGAGAAAAAATCATCCGCGTACTTTCGCGCCGTGCCCACCACCAGCCGGGATCCCACCTGGGCCAGCTTGCCGCCCACCTGCATGGAGGCGTTGTAGTTCAGCAGCGTTTCGTCTCCGCTCTCCGTCAGCCTGACCTCGGCGCTGCCCTTGCCGAACCCGGCAGGCCCGCCTTTGCCCTGTCCGGAAATGGTGTAGCTCTCCGGCGGGTTCAGATCCGAAAGCGAGATGAGGGTGGAAAACTTGGCTTTGACCGGGCCGATTTTGGCAAGCATTCGCGCGGTGTAAGAATCGTCCGCCTCCTTCTCCATGGACTCGCATCCCGGAATGCAGCGCTTGAGCACCTCCGGATCGTTGAGGGCGTTCCAGACGGTTTGTCTATCGGAAGGAATCCGGTACTCGCCTTTGATTTCCATGGCCATAAGATTCGGGCCTCCGTTTCAATCGCCGGAATGTGGCTGGATCGGGTTAGCCTCGGCGCGGAACACGACGCTACGCGATGGGGTTAAATTCATCGTGCTTTCCGCTGCTGAATCTTCGATTATGCTCGCGTGCCCGCAGGCGCGAAAACCACCGTCGGGCTCAAACGCTACCTCGGACGGCGCCTCGCAACGCACGTGGTCGAAGGTATGGCTCTTTTCTATGCTGCAGCTTTGCACCGAGCCGTCGGGGTATTGCGTCAGCGCTTTGCCGTCGGCGCAGGTGACTTTGAGCCCTTTGGCGGTGTACAGGGTGTGGTGACCGTTGAGCACGCAGCGCTTTATACCGCCCCCGTCCGGATAGTATTCGACGCCCACGTTGCAGTTGAGCTGGGCGTGGCTGGATGGCGCCAGAAAAATCAGCCCAGCGAATGCGGCTATGGCCACACTCCAGCCGGCCGGTTTCACTGAACCCATGGTATGCCTCCTGATCTCATCTTCGTATCAGTGACCAAAACGTAGAGACCGCTCGGTTTCCGGGAACCCGATTTGGATCGAAGCGGCGATCGGGTGCGCGGCCCTCCGCGAGCACGTAGTATACCTGCAGCATACTGGCACCGGCAGCTCCGGCTGGCTAACTTTAACGAATGAGAAGACACCGTAACGCGAAAATCATCGCCACGCTGGGACCTGCGACCTCCAGCGCGCAAAAGATCCACGACCTGTTTGTGGCCGGCGCTGACGTGTTTCGCCTTAACTTGAGCCACGGCAGCGTCGACGATCACAGAAAGCGCGTCGCAATTATCCGCGATCTAGAAAAGCAAACCGGGCGGCCAGTCGGCATCCTGCTGGATCTGCAGGGCCCGAAGATACGCGTAGGTGACATCAGCGGCGGCAAAGCCAGTCTGAAAGAGGGGCAGACCTTCACTCTTGACAGTGATGATACGCCGGGTGACGCCGACCGGGCGCCTTTGCCCCACCCGGAAGTGTTCGCGGCGCTTCGTCCGGGAACGGCGCTGCTCATCGATGACGGCAGGATCCGGCTGGAAGTGAAACAGTGCGGCGGCAATTTTGCCGAGACCGTGGTCAAGATCGGCGGCACTGTTAGCGATCACAAGGGCGTTAATGTTCCCGGGGTCGTGCTGCCGTTGTCTCCGTTTACCAAGAAAGACAAGCAGGACCTGGCTTTCGGGCTGGACGTGGGTATCGACTGGGTGGCGGCGTCTTTCATTCAGAAGCGCGAGGATTTGATCGAGCTCAGATCCATGGTGGAAGGCCGCGCTGCCATCATGTCCAAGCTGGAGAAGCCCGCCGCGATACAACAGCTGGACCATATTGTTGAGCTCTCCGACAGCATCATGGTGGCCCGCGGCGATCTGGGCGTCGAGCTACCGCCGGAGCAGGTTCCCAGCATTCAAAAGAAAATCGTTCGCGTCTGCAGGGAAGCGGGCAAACCGGTTGTGGTGGCGACCCAGATGCTGGAGTCGATGGTGGGCGCGCCGCTTCCCACCCGGGCGGAAGCCTCCGACGTGGCGGGAGCGGTCTACGATGGCGCCGACGCGGTGATGCTTTCGGCAGAGACCGCCGTGGGACAGTATCCGGTGGAAGCGGTGGCGATCATGGACCGCATTATCACCGAGGTTGAAAAAGATCCCCACTACCGCGAGATGCTGCATGCGCACCTGCCGAAACCGACGCCGACAGACGCCGATGCGATCTGTGATGCGCTCAGCAGTATCGCCCACACGCTGAAGATTGCCGCCATCGTCACCTACACGAGCTCCGGCTTCAGCGCCCTGCGCGCCGCGCGGGAACGTCCCGAGGCGCCCATTCTGAGCCTCACCCCGAGCCTCAATACGGCCAGACGGATGGCACTGGTGTGGGGCACGCACTCGGTGCAGAGCGAGGACATCCGGCGGGTTCAGGAGATGGTGGACAAGGCCTGCGCTACCGCGCTCAAGGAAGGCTTTGCCGACGTGGATCAGAAGATCGTCATCGTCGCCGGGATGCCCTTCGGAGTTTCCGGTACCACCAACATGATCCGCATCGCGCGCATCGAGAGACTCGAGGAAAGCGCCTGACGCGAATCTTGCGCCGATTTCGCTGCGCTCACCCGTCGACGTATCGCGACACCTCCACCAGATTGTCGTCCGGATCGCGAAAGTAAACCGACTCGATGGCGCCGGTGGCGCCGGTTTTAGCCACCGGACCCGCTAGAACCTCCACGCCACAATGCTCGAGATGCGCAATTACCCGCGCCAGAGGCGTGGTGGTGATCAGACAAAAATCCGCCGAACCCGGCGTCGGCGTTCGGGCATTGGGCTTAAACTCGGCTCCGGCCTGATGCAGGTTGAACTTTTGCCTGCCGAAGCGAAGCGCCCTGCGCCCCTCGCCGAACGTGATCGCCTGCATGCCGAGCACCCGGGCGTAGAATTGACAAGTCGCATCGACGTCGCGCACCGTTAGAACAAGATGATCCAAGCGGTCGATGACGATGCTCATTTCACAACAGGTCGTAGACGGCGCCCACAAGCAGCACCACGAACAGCAAAGCAAAAGCGAACATCACGTTGGACGCCGGCTTATGCTTCTTTCGAACCTCGACCCCGAGCCAGCTCAAGGCGATGATCAGGCCGATGAGCAGGATGATTATTCTCATGGCAGGTGATTTTTCATTTCCGAGGTGATACGGGACAGCCGCAGTGACCCGTATTGACAGAGTTCAACGGAGATGTCCGCAACGACAGCGAATGATAATGCATCAGCGTCGCAGCGACACGGAGCGGCT